>NZ_CP085636.1:3000000-3300000 GCF_027571385.1 Shewanella sp. MTB7
CCACCTATGGCCATAAATGGACCTTTATCGTCGAAGATATTGTTCACACCGCCAAATAAGCGAAGTTCACCATCATTAGATAGATCTAACGTATAGGAGACCGATAGATTGTGAGTGATGTAAGAGGGCAGGTTGTAGAATGAATCATCTAACGTCTCAGGCTCAAGTACACACTTATCATTTTTTTCTGCACAATACTTATCATTTTTCTCCATTGCTTTAGCCCAATCATCATATACTGTACGGCTAGCGACAACGGCACTCTTAAAACGAGTGCTCCAACGAACGCGCCAAGCATCATCGTAATACCACGAAAGTGAAGCTGTTGCCTTATCTTCAAAGATATCTTGTGAAAGATCACCTTCGTAGTTTTTTGTTGAAGGCCCATCAGGGCTCTGAACCGTTTTTTCATAGTTGAATACATGGGTCCAGTCTGCTTTGAACTTTAGCGAACCGTATTCATTCAGTTCATATCTGTATTCTGCTGCAAAATCAAAACCATTGGTTTTGATCTCATCGACATTATACACACGCTGATAAATGGTATTTATTTGTCCATCTGCATCACGTTGGATATCGTTACAGAAAGTATTATCATCACCAAACTCCAGAGATGAGTCATAACAATATTCGATTATATCTTCGTTGGAGAAAGAGGAGATAGCATCTTTGATTGAGATATCGTAATAATCGATAGCAATCCGCAAGCCTTCAGCAAATTGAGGCGCTAAGGTAATACCTAATGTGTAGGTATTGGCAGTTTCCTCTATTAAATCTGGGTTACCAACGTTAGGTGAATAACCGCTGTTGTCATCTTCAAACTCACTACCATCGGCGATAATGGTTGCAATACTTGTTTCTAAACGGCATTTATCATGGCCATCATCCGTGGAGGTGAGAGTGGTTCCTTCACAGATATCATCAAAACTATCGTAGTCACCGCGTGGTGGTGAAAGTAGTTCGGTAATGCTTGGTGCACGTTGAGCTCTTGCCCAATTACCACGTATTGCATAACCTTCTACCGGCTCCCAGACGATGCCGGTTTTATAACTCTGAATGAGCCCTGTACCAGACCAGCTGTAATCGGCCAGTCGTGCAGAGATTTCAGCTGTCAGACTCTTAGCACCGGTGACATCTTTAAGTAGTGGGAAGGCGGCTTCACCAAAAACTTCATAAACGCTAACATCGCCAGAGAAAGTCGGTACATAGTTGAATGAAACGCCTCCTAATGGCACATTGGTTTCAACACTTTGCTGATCTTTACGGTATTCAAAACCAAAGGCTGTTGCAACTGGGCCTGCTGGCATCTCAAATAGATCGCCTGCAATAAAACCAAGTACTGTGGTCTGCTGTACCTCTGTCGATATGGTTGGGGTGGCACGGATATAATCGGCAGCTTCTGGTGTAATAGATCCTTCACCAAACAGGTTAATGGGCACACAGCCAGCAGCACGTGCATCGGCATCGGCGCACTGAATGGTGCCATCATCTAGCGTTTCTGCGTTTAGAGCTTGGGTGACATTTGCTACATAGAGTTCATTGTAACGGGTCTGTTCTTGGGTGAACTTGCCGTAACCAACTGAGACATCCCAATCCCAATTGCCATCAAACATGGTGCCTTGTAGTCCTGCCCATGAACGTATGGTTTTACGGGTGTTATCATTAATGATATTGCCAACTTCATCGAAACCTCTATCCCATTTTACCCCTTTGCTGCTGGCTTGATCATAGATCTCTTGCGGCATATAGGGATTATTTTTAGGTATACGCCCAACACCAATTTGACTGCTTTCACCTGTAATAGGATCTACAACAACAATCCCATCAAATTCATCTTCGCTCTCTGGGGATTTCTGATTTATTGAACGGTTTTGGCTATACTGAACTTGGAAATAGCTCTGGATATCATCGGTTAACTCAAAATCGACTTTGATTGCAGCAGATATGGCCTCATCGGGGACTTTTAACATTACAAATTGATTAAAATCGCGGCCATACTTCTCTTCATACCAATCATTGCGGAGACCATTTGAGTCATACCAAAAACCGCCACTTTCTCCGTCGTCTGGTTTGTAGCTGGTGTCTTCATCGAAGACGCCGCCAGCAATGGAGTCGCTTAGATTACGCCAGTCAGCTTGCGTTATCCCCTTCATACAAACGCCTTTACTTGAGGTACTTTCCACTGTGGTCATAGCATTACACATTTTAGTTGTGTTGTATTTCCAGGATTCTTGTTGCTGTGCACGATCACGATCCCAGTAGGAAAGACCATATTGCTTATCATAAGTAGAGCTGAAGAACAGGTAGCCACGGTCATCAGCAAAGTCTGCACCGTAATCTAAATCTAAAGTGAACTCTTTAGCCCCACCATCGGTGCTTTCACCGCCACGAGCCTTAAAAGAAAAGCCCTCTTTATCCTGTTGAGTGATGATGTTCACTACACCAGCAATGGCATCTGAACCATAAGCGGCAGATGCACCACCAGTGATAACTTCAACTCGATCAACCATACCTGAAGGAATGGTTGAAAGGCTGACATAGTTACCTGAATAGCTGTTAGAGACGACTCGACGGCCATCAATTAAGGTTAAAGTTCGGTTAGTACCTAATTCACGGAGGTCTATCGTCGATAAACCGGTATTTTGGACACTGGATTGTGAGTTGCTATTACTGCTACCTTCAGAAATTTGTGGCAGTTCTTCTATTAGGATTTCGGCTAGTGAGCTGAGTCCTGAATCTTCAATAGAGTCTCGACCTAACACTGCGAGTGGTGTGGTGATGCTAAAGCTGTCACGACGAAGCCGTGAACCAGTAACGGTGATTTTCTCTTGAATGCCTAGCTCTTTCGTTTCATCTGTTGCTGCAGCTTCCAGTGCGGGCTTTTTAATCTCTTTTTCATCAGCAGCGTAGGCCTGTGGAACTAAGCTTAATGCACTCCCCATAATAGCTGTTTGTATTGCTATGGTGATCAGTTTTTTGTTCATCTCTCCATCCTTATATTTTTTGTTATTTGTATGTCTGCCAAACTTTCGTCTCTTCTTAATGCATATAAAGATGCATATGGACGACTTTAAACTGTTGGGCAGTAATCCCCGGAATAAACAATCACTCAACTCTGTGTTTACAAACAGATAAGGTGTTGCAGATAAAGTTAGAATCAACTAGATACGCAATTACTTATTGGGCGTAACAGTATGCTAACAATTGGGTTTGTATAGTCAAATATAGGTTCTTGTGTAAGTCATTGATGTTAAACGGGTAGATATTAAATAGATGTAAAAATGAGGTAAAACCGAGTGGTTTTACCTAATATAAAAACACGGTTCAGGTGAACTTTTAGTTAACGTTATGTGCGAATAGGTGATTGTACAGATCGACTTAGAGCAAGAAAGATAAAAATAACCATCCCAGATAAACAATTTATTTGGAATGGTTAGAGAATTGTGGCTGCAGTTTTAAGCGAATATATTGCATAAGTAGACCGTTGAAGCTTATAGGTCGTGATTTAGCTCAATCATGGAACTAGATTTGGGGCTGAATAGCTGCTGATGTAATCTCGCTGCATATTCATCTGTCATGCCAGAGATATAATCGGAAATAACCCTATGACAGTTAAGCCCTAATTTTTGACTTCCACGCCAACGGTCTTGAGTGTGTATTGGCAGTAATCGTTGTGGATCTGATTCGAACGCTTCAAACAGCTCCATGACGGTTTGCTGGCCCTTGTATTCGAGCATCTGGATCTCTGGTTTTTGAATCACAAATTTGTAAACAAATTGTTTTAATACTTCTAAGGCGCAAGCAAACTGCTCATCTAGTGCGGCATTAAAACGAAGTAAAGGTTCTGTAAAATGCTCATCCTCTTTAAGTGTAATGGCGGTAACAAAGCCATTGACTAAAGTGCCTATGGCATCTTTTCTGAGGTGGTGTTGGTGAGAGAACAATTTATTGCCTATGGTAGAGAATTCTTCTCGTATCCAACTATCCTGATTATTTATTAAGATACTGGCGACGTCAGATTGCCATTGGCTGGCTGCCACAATACCCATAACGATGGCGTCTTCGAGGTCGTGAACCGCATAAGCTATATCGTCGGCGAGTTCCATAATAGAACAGTCTAAGGATTTAAATCGGGTACGTTTATGTTTGCCAGTTTCGGGTTCATGACTTTCTAAAAACCGTGTTCTGTCGGCATTTGATAAAGGTTCAAGTACCCAATCTAAAATAGCTTTATCGTCATCAAAAATCCCTTTAACAGGTGGCCAGTCAGCAGGTTTTAGTTGACGAATATTGTTTATCACAACCTGTTTACCATTATGATGTAATGAGGAATAAAGAGCGGGATATTTAAGTACGCCTAATAAAGTGCGACGGCACAAGTTCATGCCATAGAACTCAGTATAGGGTTCTAGTCCCGTTAAAATTCTAAAAGTCTGGCCATTGCCTTCGAAACCGCCATGATCCCGCATCATATAGTTCAGTGCTATCTCACCTCCATGGCCAAAAGGAGGGTGGCCAATATCGTGGGCAAGACAGAGAGATTCTATCAAACTCATGGAATCAAATAGGTAGAGATGATCTGGCTGTTTTATTTTTAACTGAGCACGAATCCCAGTACCAATCTGTGAGACTTCGAGGGAGTGAGTTAACCGAGTGCGATAGAAGTCATTCATGCCAACACCTAACACTTGTGTCTTTGCCTGCAATCTTCTGAATGCTGCTGAGTGTAATATTCTGGCACGATCCCTTTGATAGGGACTGCGATGATCATTGCGCCTCTTTTTATCTTCACTGAGACGCCTTTCATGCCATAGGGATCCAGTCATGGTTATCCTTTATCTTATTTGCTAATGTTAGAGTAACTTGTTGATATCATCCAAACTTAGTTTGAAACTAGGTACATAGCAGTCAATAAAATACTTTACCGCCGGATCCGGGTTTTTATTTAGAGACTCTACTAAACGCTTTCTGGCCGTATTAAACTCATTATTACCGGCGCGTATTTCTTCAAGACATTTGAGAAATGCACAGATAGTATCTGCTGATTTAACCAATTTTTTATAATCGGTATCAGCGTGTTCACTGGTGAGTAAAGGTTGGTATTCTTGTTGAAACTCATCAGGAACCATCTCAAGTAATCTATGTTCAGCAATGGCTTCAATTTTCTTATACTCAGCTTCAATCTCCTTATTGAAGTATTTTACTGGTGTGGGAAGGTCACCAGTTAAAATCTCACTGGCGTCATGAAAGATCGCCACCGTTGCAGCTCTATCAGGACTTAACACTGTTCCAAATTTTTGATTGCTAATAATGGCTAGTGCATGGGCAACCATCGCGACTTGTAGTGAATGCTCTTGAACATTTTCGCTTCGAACATTGTACATAAGTGGCCAACGTTGAATTAATTTCATGCGAGCTAGATGGGCGAAAAGGTGACTCATGAAAAATACTCATTAGGATGGTTACTACATAGAGTTACATTAGCATAAGGTATCCGGTATAAGGCAAGTGAATATTGTTATTTCATGGCGTTCATTGTTAGTATTATTGAATAAAATGAAGCCACTGATATTAATGAGTGTTTTATTCGATTTAGCGTTACTGGCACGGCATCAGTTTAGTGTCTAAAATTTATTTAAATCCATCAAGCATTCCAATATTAATACGGCTTGAATTGAACTCGCGCAAAGCCTTTGAAACGAATATTCTCAGGTCGTTTGGGGATAACATTGGAGGTCACTGTGATCCACTCATCATCCTGTCAGTTTAGTTATTTGGATCATATGGCCTGTAACACCGAGGTCAATATTCAGATAGTTACATCTAATCAAATTATTAGACTGCACTCGCGGTTTATTGGTATTGATCCAAAAAATAGTATTATTCTTGAATTAGGACAAGATAAGCATTGGCAAAAAGCAAACAGTTTTATTTTCTTAGGGCAAGAGTTGATCGTTCGAATTGTTAAAAGTGATGAGCCTAGCGCAAACGTATTGGCTTTTAAGAGTAAGATTCAGAGGTTAGAGAAAAATTACGGCTCGTGGTTGTTGATTGACTACCCTACTGAGGTGCAAAAAGTGGCACTCAGGCACCAATCCCGAATTTCAATTAATATTGGTTCTGAGATCATGTCTGCGAGTAAAGGGACTGAAGATACTGAAGAGGTGCAACCACTGGCCTTGGGATTATTAAGTGATATCTCTCTCAGGGGAGGTGCTTTTGTAACTTCAGGACTTAATACCATTATCTGTGATAAGTCATACTTGTTGAAGGTCATCACATACGATTTAAAAACCATCTCAATTCCTATCACGATAAAAAATATTCTACCGATAGAACATGATAATGAAGCATTTCAATATGGATTTATTTTCAACTTCTCACAAAAAAATTCTGAAACAATAGTGCAGAAAATAATAATGTCTCATCTATTAAATAACTAGAATTTGCTGTTTAGGCTAAAAGCGACCCGGGAAGGCCGCTTTAATCTGTAAGTTAGCAGTTGGTTTATTGTCTGTAACCATCCATGAAATGACCAAATTCTATCAAGGCTTTTTCGAGATCTTCTTTGTGAGGAAGAAATACCACTCGCAGGTGATCAGGCTCAGGCCAGTTAAAGGCTGTCCCGTGGACGAGGAGGATCTTTTTCTCTCTCAATAGGTCTAACACTAGGCGCTCATCGTCGCGAATATTGAACTTCTTTTGATCTAATTTAGGAAAAGCATACATGGCGCCTTTAGGGCATTTAACACTGATCCCTGGAATAGAGTTTAATAGTTTAATACAGGTATCACGTTGTACTTTTAAACGACCTTCATTAGCAACCAGCTCATTAATGCTTTGATATCCACCTAGCGCAGTTTGAATCGCATGCTGGTTAGGGACATTGGCGCATAAACGCATTGATGCGAGCATCTCTAGGCCTTCGATATAACTTTTAGCGGCCTTAAGGTTACCCGATAGCATCATCCAGCCTACGCGAAAACCTGCTGCCCGATAGGATTTGGATAAACCATTAAAGGTGACCGTTAGAATATCATCCGACAGACTGGCAGCGGGAATATGTTGAGCCTCATCGTATAAGATCTTATCGTAAATCTCATCGGCAAATAGAATCAGGTGATGTTGTCTGCAAATTTCAACAGCTTCGAGCAGTAACTCTCTGGAATAGACCGCACCCGTAGGATTATTAGGATTAATTAATACTAAAGCTCGGGTTCTGGGTGTTATTTTTGAACGAATGTCATCAAGATCGGGAAACCAATCCGCTTCTTCATCACAGCGATAGTGTTGTGCTTTACCGCCTGAGAGATTCACCGCAGCAGTCCATAGGGGATAATCAGGAGAGGGGATAAGTACTTCATCGTCAGTATTGAGCAAGCCTTGCATCGCCATGACGATTAGCTCTGATACACCATTACCAATATAGATATCTTCAATATCGACGCCGAAAATACCTTGCGACTGATAATGCTGCACAATGGCCTTACGGGCAGAGAATAATCCTTTTGACTCGCAGTAGCCCTGTGCACTGGGTAAATTAAGGATCACATCTCGAACGATCTCTTCTGGTGCTTCAAAGCCAAAGGAGGCGGGATTACCAATATTGAGTTTTAATATGCGATGACCTTCATCTTCAAGGCGGCGAGCTTCCTTGTGTACAGGGCCGCGGATGTCATAACAGACTGAATCTAACTTGTTTGATTTGATAATTGGGCGCATCCACAACCTCTAAAATGCTAAGTCGGTATAAGGGCTTATTCTAGCCGTACTTAGGTAAAACATAAGTAGTGGGACAATAGCGAATAATGTACTGCTTGAGAAGTACTTTACAGGGATTTTAATGCTTGATTCAAAAAATATTTTAGTTCAACACACTAAAAGTGAGGTTTTAGGAATGTGCAATCAGTGTTTAATGTGGAGTAAGGTTGACGTTTTGGTGTGATCGTCTGTTACGCCGTTCAGCTGAAACAAAAAAGCCAGTGTTAAACACTGGCTCTTATCAAGCTGTTATGAACAAAGCACGGTTAGTGCTTAGACACGCTTTTTAAATTCATTGGTGCGAGTGTCGATTTCAATCATGTCGCCGGTTTTAACGAAATCAGCAACACTCAGTGTAGCGCCACCAGAGACAGTAGCAGGCTTCATTACTTTACCAGAAGTATCTCCACGTGCTGAAGGCTCAGTGTAAGTGACTTCACGTGCGATAGTGATAGGCAGTTCAACAGAGATAGCCTTACCTTCGTAGAAAGTAACATGACAAATGTCTTCCATACCATCAACGATGTAAGCAGCGGCATCACCAAGATTGTCTGCTTCTACATCATACTGGTTGTATTCAGAATCCATAAATACATACATAGGATCTGCAAAATACGAATAGGTACACTCAAGACGTTCAAGGATAATATCGTCTAACTTATCTTCACCTTTGAACGTTGATTCAGTACTTGAGTCGATAAGTACGTTCTTTAACTTCAATTTAACGATAGCAGCGTTACGGCCTGAACGAGTTGTTTCAGTTTTCTGAACAACCCATGGGCTGCCATTTAACATGATCACGTTACCAGGACGGATTTCATGAGCAGTTTTCATTACTTTATTTCCTATTTTTGGCTTTCTATTTCAGTGCAGCATCTTAGCTATTTTTGACGAATTGAACCAGTCGAGAAGCAAGATCTGCATTATTTAATGCGTGAATAGGCCATTCTTGTGCGTGTTGCAACAATGGCTTATCCACTGAATATAGTTTTTGCCAGTAAGTTTTAACCATTTTCTGGTCGTCAATGTTAAACGCTAAGTTTAGCATTGACCAGATCTCAGCAGTTTCTGGTGCAAGATTATCGCAGTAAACTTGCATAAAAGCTTCTAATTTTATGAGATGGTAATCATCTTCCTGAGGATAAATGTGCCAAATCATGGGTTTTGCTGCCCACTGAGCTCTTAGAAATGAATCCTCGCCACGAACTATGTTCAAATCACAGCTCCAGAGCAATCTATCGAAGTCCTGTTGATTTGTCATAGGTAGGATATGTAAAGTTAAATTCTTATGCACAATCCTCTGGCCTGCGACCAAGTCTTCAACCGCACATGGTAACAAGTGTGATAAGCAATTTAAGGCTCGACCTCGAGGAAGTAAGGCGTGGATCTTGTTAGGGGATGATTGCCATAACTCGCATAGAGCTGTAAGTGCTGGTGTCTCGTAACTGAATACGCTAATAAGCATATCCTCTTGGTTTATACCTGATAGGCCTAATTGATCAAATAGAGACTGTTTATTGCTTGGGTTTAATTGCCACTGTTCACGTTGATTAAACAGATTTTTTTCGCAGATAAGGCCACCTGTTTTTTCCGTGAAACCAGGGAAATAGAAAAACTTTTTTAAACCACTTGTTTGTAATGAGGGGAGGCCATGACAACCATCGACCCAAGTTTCAGCACTTAAATACTCAAGGTTTAGCCACAGTGGGGGCTTTTCATCGGCAGATTGATGTTGTTCTGTAAGTTGTTCAATGACGTTTGCTGGCAACTCGCAGGCAAATGCCTCAATGATAACACTCCCTGGGGAGTAACTAATATCGAGTGGTCTGTTCCATTGCAGTATTTTGACGCCGTGAAATGTTTGCACAGGGTATGTTGGATCAAGCTGAGGTAAAATATGAGAAAAACTGTGCAGATCATCAACCCAAAGATTGATTGTTAACTGATATTCGTCAGCAAGTTGTCTGGCCAGACGCCAGGTAACGCCAATATCGCCATAATTGTCGACAACAGCACAGAAGATATCCCAGTGTTGATTTTCTGATTTGGCAGTCATTTTTTAAGCTTAATTCTCATGTTAATTGCAACAAAGTAAATTTACATCCTTGACCATCCATGGATGGAGGAAATGTCTTCAAGATGTCGGGAACATCTAAGACCCATGATAAATTTGCAATAAGAGTTCAGACACAAAAAAGCGGCTATAAGCCGCTTTTTGAACCGTTAGATTTCTGATTCAAGCAGATCAATCTTCAAGTTCAGCTAAACACATCTCTTCGTAGATCTGTTTTACCCAAGCATCAACACGCTCTTCTGTTAATTCAGGTTGACGATCTTCATCAATGCCTAGTCCAACAAAATGTTTATCATCGGCAAGACCTTTTGACGCTTCAAAGTCATAGCTTTCCGTAGGCCAGTGACCAATTACGATACCGCCACGGGCCTCGACAATTTCATTCACCATGCCCATGGCATCAAGGAAGTACTCGGCGTAATCTTCTTGATCACCGCAACCAAAGATAGCCACTAACTTATCTTCAAAGTTGATCTGCTCTAGCTCAGGGAAAAAATCATCCCAATCACATTGAGCTTCACCGTAGTACCAAGTAGGGATACCAAAAAGAAGAAGATCATATTCTTGTATCTGTTCTTTAGTGCTCTTGGCGATGTCTTTAACATCGACCATCTTTTTGCCCAGTTTTTTCTGGATCATCTTGGCGACGGCTTCAGTGTTACCTGTATCGCTACCGAAAAAAAGACCTACAGTTGCCATTGTCTTTCCTATATCTAATTAGCAGTGTTTGTTATCGTTAACAGAGCGGGTTAAGAGTCAACCAGATTCTGCAATATCAATTCGATTAATTGGCTTCGACTAATTTTACTGGCCAAAGCCTTTTCATTCAAGGCGTCATACAAATCTTGTGACACCTTTAGCTCTATTCGTTTTAGTCCGTTAGCTCTATCACGCTGGATCTGGTTTCGCTTATTGACTTTTAATTGCTGGTCTCTAGGTAACGGGTTACTTCTAGGACGGCCTCGTCGCTTTTCTGTTGCGAATAGATCTATTGTGGTTCTGTCTGATGTTTCTTTAGCCATTTAATCAATGTTTAACCAATGCCTGAGCCTTCCCAGAACATCTGTATTAATCCCTTCGCAATAAACCCGGCACAGCCGATAAATAACACAAGCCAAACGATGTTACGACCAAACTTAGGGACTTTGCCCTGTTTTAGCACATCATGTATAGCCATACCGATAAAGAAAAAAATTGATGCGAAAAAGAGGTTTAGCCCTAACGCTTCAATCTGCTCCATATACTGAGATAACATTTCACGCTTCCTCAGGCTCAAAAGAGGCGCGAATATACCATAGATGATGTGTGGCTGCTATATGCATAAATGACTAAATAAGGATTATTTAGTTGTGTGTTTAAGGATAAACTCTGAGATGATACGATTGAAAATGATGGGTTTTTGAGCATGTAGCCAATGACCAGTACCTTCAATGGTTTTTGCTTGAACGTTAGGAAACTGTGCCATTATAGCGGCTCTATGGTCAGCGGTAATATAATCGGAGTCGCCACCGCGAATAAATAAACATGGTCCTTTATAAACCATTTCTGCAGGTATATTGTCGTTGTACCAAGCAATCATCTGGGGGTAACTATCCAGCAGTCCATCCAGATTCATTTTCCATTTATACCCAGCTTCATCTTGAGCGAGATTTTTAAGTAAAAATTGTGCTGTTGCAACATCAATACCTGACATCAATAACGACGAAAGCGCCTGAGAGCGGTTTTTAACTTGATTTAAGTTAACGGCTTTCAGTGCCTCAAATACATTCAAGTGTCTGTCTTGGTAACTAACAGGGGCAATGTCCGCTGCAACAACACTGACTATTCGCTCGGAAAATGACAGTGCCGTAGCCATTGCAATCTTACCGCCCATCGAGTGTCCGACAAGATGAGCTTCATTAATAGATAACTCATCCATGAGTTCAATCACCGCACGCGCCAAAGTAGGATAATTTATGGTTGACCAATGTGGACTCAAACCATGATTTGGTACATCGACACGTATCACTCGATAACTTGATTCTAAACTCTTACTTAAATTTTTTAAGTTATCTAGATTACCGAATAAGCCGTGTATTAAGATCACAACTTGACCTTGGCCTGTAGAGATATAGTTCATGTCAACTCGTCGAAGTGCTAATAGGCTTAACATTGTGCCTTATAACCCTAAAGCACTTCAAGATGAAGGATTTTATAAGCCAATAGGTGCCTATTATTTCATCATAGGGCATAGAATTGAAAAGTCGATAAATGGCTCTGAACTGAAAATCCATTGACTAAAATGAGTATTAACGCGATGAAGTGTTTTGTTTTTAGGCAAATGAGTCAGTTTTCTTTCAGCTAAAGTGCAAGTATTTCGAAATTGAGATAAATGGTCTTTATTATAAGTTTAAAGATGGCATACTCTTGTGCAACGATCGCCCGGATAGAAAAATGATCCAGTAATTATTTCATTCCATAAATCTATTTTTATGGTTTAGGGCATTAATTTCTAGTGAGGAAGAGAAAGATCATGAAATATATAGAGGTTGATGAAGAGCTATATCGCCTTATTGCCAGCAAGACTGAAAGGATCGGCGAGAGTGCTTCTGAAATCTTACGTCGATTACTGGGCTTAGAAGTTAAACTTGTGGCGCCACTTGTAAAAGATGAGCCCGAAGTTATCAGTCAACCTAGCTTTGAGAAGGTGGCAGCTGAGATTGTTGAGCAGCCTAGATTGATCGATCTTGACGCTTGCATTGATAAAGAGGAACTGGCCGTAGCGAAAGGCGCTGTTGGACGTTTCTTGTTTATTTTGCAAGCCGTGTATCTGGCTTCACCACAAAAATTTGAGCAAGTGTTGAAAATTAAAGGCCGAGATAGACTCTATTTTGCCACTTCAAAGCAGTCGCTGCTAAAATCAAGTAAATCGGCTAATCCGAAAGAGATAGGTCAAAGTGGCTATTGGGTCACCACAAACAATAGCACGGCTAAGAAGCGCACTATCTTGACTGAGGTTTTACAACAGTACGGTACTGTTGAGGGACAAATAGAAGCGATCACAACTAATCTTTAATTTGTTCTTTTAGATAAATGATTTTAACCAATGAGCAGGAGAATAGTATTGGCTATTCATGAACGTGCTGGACAAGCAGCATCACAAAAGGATTTGACAAATATACCTAAGCTGATGAGTCACTATTATCGATTGACTCCCAATTTAGAGATGGATGAGCAGAAGGTAACTTTTGGTACTTCTGGTCACAGAGGTAGCGCGTTTAAACGTAGCTTCAATGAAGCTCATATTCTTGCAATTACTCAAGCTGTGGTCGATTACCGTAGTAAGGCAGGGATCACTGGTCCTCTGTATTTAGGTATCGATACCCATGCGTTATCTCAAGCAGCCTATATAACGGCCATTGAGGTATTAGTGGCCAATAGCGTGACTGTGATTGTCCACAAAGATGATGGGTTTACACCCACTCCTGTTATTTCTCATGCCATCATTAGCGCGAACCAATATTCAGACTGTAAGGCAGACGGGTTAATTATCACCCCATCGCATAATCCCCCACAAGATGGCGGGATCAAGTATAACCCTCCCCATGGTGGGCCGGCAGAAGGTGAGATCACCCAGTGGATTGAGGATCGTGCCAATGAGTACCTGCGTCAAAATCTAGTCGGGGTTCAGCGCACTGACTATTCACAAGCTATGTTAAGTGAACATGTTCAAGCTGCAAATTTAATCCAACCCTATGTTAATGATTTAATTAACGTGATCGACATGGAGGCTATCTCAAAGGCTAAGTTAGCATTAGGTGTAGATCCACTCGGGGGATCAGGGATCTTTTACTGGGCCGAAATAGCAAAACGCTATCAACTGGATATTAGCTTGGTCAACGATCGTGTGGATCCTAGTTTCAGTTTTATGCCTCTTGATAAAGATGGCAAGATTAGAATGGATTGTTCATCAAGTTATGCCATGTCAGGTTTACTAGCACACAAGGATAATTTTGATCTTTGTGTGGGTAACGACCCTGACTACGATCGTCATGGCATCGTTTGTCCGGGTAGTGGCTTGATGAATCCGAATCATTTTTTGGCCGTGGCAATCGACTACCTAGTGACACATAGGCCTCAATGGTCTGAGTCTTTAAAAATCGGTAAAACCTTAGTTTCTAGCTCAATGATAGATAAGGTATGCGCACAACATCAGCGTGTGATGAGCGAAGTGCCCGTCGGTTTTAAATGGTTTGTCGATGGTTTAGCCGATGCTAGTTTTGCCTTTGGTGGTGAAGAGAGTGCAGGGGCAGCCTTTTTAAGACGTGATGGTACGACTTGGTGTACTGATAAAGACGGCTTTATTTTAGCGCTTCTAGCGGCTGAAATATTGGCGGTGACTGGTAAAACGCCAGCTGAACGATACCGTGAGCTTGTCGCGTTGCACGGGGAGAGTTTTTATACCCGTGTAGACAGTCCGGTGAGCACGCAGAAGAAAGCCAAATTTGCCCAGATAACTTCAGGAAATGTTGATGTCGATGTATTAGGTACTGACACTTTAGCAGGTGAAAACATTCATAGGATTTTGACTAAGGCTCCGGGTAACAAGGCTAATATCGGTGGCATTAAAGTGGTGACTAATAATGCATGGTTTGCTGCTAGACCTTCTGGAACCGAAGCACTGTTCAAGATCTATGGTGAGAGTTTTATTAGTCAAGATCACCTAGATGAAGTGATAAACCAAGCACAATCTATGATAGATAAGATGTTAAACTAAGTTTAAGTTGCCATTTTTCAGTTTATATGTCGAAAAAGCCTCTGCATTCTTGTCGAGGCTTTTTGCTAAAATAATAAATGATCTTGCCCATCAATCCCCGTATTGAATTTTTGTCTTGGTGTAAGAGCAAATAAGGAGCATCTCGTGTTACAAGCGCTACAACAGTCTAAAGATTTTTTACAACTCACACTGGCACAACCGCAGTATTTTGCGGAAACTGGATCGTTTATGCTTGGCTCACATACTCAAGTGGAAGTATGGGATACGGGTGTTATTGTGTTTGAACCGATTGTATCTGAGCTCAACCAAACAGAGAGTAAAGATATCGTGCTCTCCTGCGCAGTACATGGTAATGAAACGGCTCCTATTGAGCTGTGTAATGGACTCATTAAGGCATTGCTTGCAGAAACATTGATCGCTAAGCAAAGAGTGCTTTTCTTATTTGGTAACCCGCCAGCAATTAATAACGGTACCCGTTTTATCGAAGAGAATTTAAATAGACTCTTCAATGGAGCGCATTCTATTGGCAAAGGTTTGATAAACCCTGAACGTATCCGCGCGAAAAAACTTGAGTTTTATGTCGATAAATTTTTTACTTCAGCGACGAGTTCAAGCCATAAAATTCACTATGACCTGCATACGGCCATTCGTGGTTCAAAGCATGAGAAGTTTGCTATTTACCCCTATAGACCAGGTCGTCAATACAGTGGCAAGCAGATCATGTTTCTCGAAGCTTGTGGCATAGATACCATTTTGTTTCATCATGAGCCTACGACGACATTCAGCTACTTTTCATCTGTTAACTATCAGGCTGATGCATTTACTATCGAGCTGGGAAAGGTGTTGCCTATGGGCCAGAACGATATGACTCGTTTTATCGCATTGAATGAGATGTTGACCAGACTTATCAGTGACACACCACTTAAGGTCTCTTCTTTTAATGCTAAATCAGTCAACTTGTATCAGGTCTGTAGGGCCATCAACAAAAACGTTGATGACTTTGAATTTACCTTTGCCAATGATGTTGAAAATTTCACTGCATTTCCAAAAGGGTACATTTTAGCAAAAGAGGCCGGAAATGAGATTAAAGTTGAGCATGAGATAGAGGCGGTGGTATTTCCTAACGCTAAAGTACCTGTCGGTCAACGTACTGTATTGTGCCTTAAGCCTGCCAGCACAGAGAATATTGATAAAGCTAATGGCTCATAGAGTCCAAGTAAGCTAGGCCAGCCTACAGGCGGGATCTGGCTCAAATGTAAAGCTAAACATACGCGAGTAGACTGGGTTAGTTTTTGTTAAGGTATCATCAACAGTTGATAGGTAGTTTACGTTAACGTAATGTTCTGCAACGCGTATAACAAGAATATCCTCTGCCAGTGGGAGAGGACTCAAAAAATGAAGCACTCAGCTGATAAGAGAATAGTATGAGCAACGCAACAAGCCAAAATGAAACTGTCCATCGTGTCAGTTTTCTCGATAAGGATTCAATACGAATCCCGATTTTAAAAATCTTGCAAGCCGATGGCACCGTGTATGAAAATGCTGTGTTACCTGTCATTGATGAAGCCCTTGCTCACCGTATTTATGATACCTGTGTCTTTACCCGTGTCTTAGATGAGCGCATGTTAGGTGCTCAGCGTCAGGGGCGGATCAGCTTTTATATGACATGTACGGGTGAGGAAGCCTCAATTATTGGCAGTGCAGCTTCCTTGGATAACCAAGATGTCATTTTGGCTCAGTACCGTGAGCATGCGGCACTGCGTTATCGTGGATTTACTACAGAGCAATTTATGAATCAATTGTTCAGTAATGAAAAAGATCTAGGTAAAGGCCGCCAGATGCCAATCCATTATGGTTCTGCGGAGCTGCATTACCAGACTATCTCTTCACCGCTTGCGACGCAGATCCCACAAGCTACCGGAGTTGGTTACAGCTTAAAGATGCAAGGTAAGCGTAATATTGCTATTTGTTACTTTGGTGAGGGCGCCGCCTCGGAAGGCGATTTTCATGCTGGCCTGAACATGGCTGCAGTGCTTAAATCCCCTACTATCTTCTTCTGCCGTAATAACGGTTATGCCATTTCGACTCCGACCAGCGAGCAGTTTGTTGGTAATGGTATCGCCAGTCGTGGTCCAGGTTATGGTATGTACACCATACGCGTCGATGGAAATGACATGTTGGCTGTACTTGCCGCGACTCAACAAGCCAGAGCATATGCGGTTGAAAATCATGCGCCTGTACTTATCGAAGCCATGACCTATCGGCTTGGTGCGCATTCATCATCTGACGATCCATCGGGTTATCGCTCAAAAGATGAAGAAGCTAAGTGGCAGCAACATGATCCCGTTAAACGTTTTAAATTATGGATGATTAACAAGGGATGGTTGACTGAAAAACAAGATGCCGAGCTATTCGAAAAGTATCGCAGTGAAGTGCTAGCTGAAGTTAAAATTGCTGAGAAGCTCCCCATGTCGCATATCGATACCTTGATTGAGGATGTCTACGACACGCCAACACCAAGACTACAGCAGCAACTCGATACGCTCAAAAAACATCTTAAAAAATATCCTAAATCATACCCAAAAAGTGAAGGGAGAGTGTAAGCCGTGGCCAAAATTAATATGTTACAAGCCATCAATGATGCACTTTCTATGGCTTTGGGAACTGATGAGAAAGCGATATTGTTTGGTGAAGATGTCGGTCATTTTGGCGGTGTTTTCAGAGCAACGTCGGGTTTACAAGAAAAATTTGGCCGTGATCGTTGTTTCAATACACCGTTAACTGAACAAGGGATTGCAGGTTTTGCCAATGGTTTAGCCTCTAACGGTATGACAGCTATTGCTGAGATCCAGTTTGCTGATTATATTTTCCCCGCAATTGATCAAATTGTTAATGAGACGGCTAAGTTCAGATACCGAAGTGGTAATGAATTTAATGTCGGTGGTGTCACCTTCAGAACTCCCTATGGTGGTGGTATTGCTGGTGGTCATTATCACTCTCAATCACCCGAAGCCTATTTTACCCAAACCGCGGGCCTTAAAGTGGTTGTGCCGCGTAACGCTTATCAGGCTAAAGGGCTACTATTGGCTTCTATCCGTGATAATAACCCGGTCATTTTCTTTGAGCCTAAGCGTTTGTACCGTGCCAATATTGCAGAAGTTCCTGAAGGGGATTATGAGATTGAACTGGGCAAAGCAGAAGTGGTTCGAGAGGGTAAAGATATCACATTGCTCGCTTGGGGTGCTCAAGTGGAGATCATCGAGAATGCAGCTGATATGGCGACTAAAGAGGGTATATCTTGTGAGATAATCGATCTTAGAACGTTAGCCCCATGGGATGCTGTAACGGTTGCCGAGTCAGTTAAAAAAACGGGCCGTTTACTTATCAACCATGAAGCGCCGTTAACTGGAGGCTTTGCAGGTGAGATAGCCGCCACGATTCAGGAGGAGTGTTTCCTTTATCTTGAATCGCCAATCAGCCGAGTGTGTGGATTAGATACGCCATATCCTTTGATCCATGAGAAAGAATATATGCCTGATGCGCTGAAGACATTTGACGCGATAAAAGCATCAGTTAAATTTTAGGAGATTGGCGATGATTAAGGAGTTTATTCTGCCAGATATTGGTGAAGGTGTTATCGAGTGTGAACTTGTCGAATGGTTGGTGTGTGAAGGCGATATGGTTGTTGAAGATCAGCCTATTGCCGATGTGATGACCGATAAGGCCTTAGTGCAGATACCCGCACCTCATGCTGGTCTCATCAAAAAACTTCACTATGCAAAGGGCGAAATTGCTAAAGTTCATTCACCATTGTATTCTGTTGATATATCAGCAGGTTTAAGCTCTGTGGATATTTCAGAAACTCAAGCCTTTGAGTCAAAGAGTGACGTACATAGTCAAGAAATAGTTAGTCTGACTGAATCTAATTCACCTCAAGTTGGCCTGCAGGTAGAAGAGTTTCTCTTACCCGATATCGGCGAGGGTATTGTCGAATGTGAATTGGTGGAATGGTTGGTTGAAGAGGGGGATTTGGTTGTTGAAGATCAACCCATAGCCGACGTAATGACAGATAAAGCTCTGGTTCAAATTCCAGCGATTAAAACCGGGAAGATTGTCAAATTACACTATCGAAAAGGTCAGTTAGCTAAGGTTCATGAACCGCTGTTTTCGGTGGAAGTTGCCGTTGAGCAGACTCAAGTCACTGCAGTGACAGCATCGCCAGTTGCTGACAGTGAGTTAATTGTTGCACAACAGATGATCCAACAAGGCAAGGCACTTGCCAGTCCAGCCGTTAGACGTATGGCACGTAGTTTAGGTATTGACATTGCGACGGTGTCAGGTACTGGAAAGAACGGCCGTGTGTATAAGGAAGATATCAGTCGTTACCAAACGGGTACAGTGACACCAATTGTTGCTGATACTGAAAGTAGTCGTATGTCTGCAACACATACGATAGCTGCTCCAACAGCTCTTGACCGTGTTGAAGCTATTCGTGGTGTACAAGCGGTTATGGCGAGAATGATGACTGAGTCGGTGACAACAATACCGCACTTTACCTATTGTGAAGAGATAGACTTGACTGAGCTTGTGAAGCTTAGAGAGAGTATGAAAGTAAAATACTCGACCGATGATCTTAAACTCACCATGATGCCGTTTTTCATGAAATCTATGTCACTGGCGTTAAAACAGTTTCCCGTGATCAATAGCCGAGTCAATAGCGACTGCACAGAGCTGACTTATCTGGCTCAACACAATATTGGCATGGCTGTAGATTCTAAAGTGGGATTATTAGTTCCCAATGTGAAAGATGTACAAAATAAGTCTATTTTAGAGATCGCGGCAGAGATCACGCGGTTAACAACAGCTGCACGAAGTGGTCGAGTGAGTCCAAATGATCTCAAAGGTGGCAGCGTGTCTATCTCCAATATTGGTGCTTTAGGGGGAACGGTTGCGACACCTATCATCAATAAACCTGAAGTGGCGATTGTTGCTTTAGGTAAATTGCAGGTGCTGCCACGCTTTAATGCTGATGGTGACGTAGAAGCGAGAAAGATCATGCAGGTAAGCTGGTCTGGCGATCATCGAGTGATTGATGGTGGCACTATTGCCCGCTTCTGTAACTTGTGGAAACTCTACTTAGAAGAGCCCCAAGAGATGCTATTGGCGATGCAATAGCATCTAAAAATAAACAATAAAAAAGAGCGCTATCGCGCTCTTTTTTATAAGCAAAAATATTTTTTCATACTCGGCGCCTAGATAGAGGTTAATTTTTGGTTCGTATTTACGTATAATCCCGCTAATACGAATTTCGACCTGGTTGTAAAATGAGTCTGTTAGCCCCAAAAGTTGAACCAATTCAATACCCTTTTCCTCCAAAGCCACTTCCTTTGTCTGAATATGAAAAGTCAGAGTACAAGGTAAGGATCAAGCAATTACTGATCGATAGAGATGCCGTGCTCGTGGCGCATTACTATACCGATCCTGAGATCCAGGCATTAGCAGAAGAGACGGGCGGCTGTGTTTCTGATTCACTTGAAATGGCTAGGTTTGGCCGTGATCATCCAGCTAAGACACTGATTGTTGCCGGGGTTAAGTTTATGGGGGAGACTTCTAAAATACTAAGCCCTGAAAAAACCGTATTGATGCCATCATTGGAGGCCACGTGTTCATTGGATATTGGTTGTCCAATTGAATCCTTCAGTGAGTTCTGTGACACTCATCCTGATCACACGGTTGTAGTTTACGCCAATACCTCTGCAGCGGTAAAAGCGCGTGCTGATTGGGTGGTGACTTCCAGTATTGCCCTTGAGATTGTCGAGCATTTAGACAGTGAAGGTAAGCAGATTATCTGGGGGCCTGATCGACATTTAGGCAGCTACATTGCCAAGGAGACGGGCGCAGATATGTTGATGTGGCAAGGTGATTGTATTGTCCATGATGAGTTTAAAGCCAAGGCATTACGTGAGCTTAAAATACTACATCCAGAAGCCGCCATCTTAGTACATCCAGAGTCTCCAGCCAGCGTGGTTGAACTTGCCGATGCAGTAGGCTCAACCAGTCAGCTGATAAAAGCAGCTCAAACCATGACGAATGACACCTTTATTGTTGCCACAGATAAGGGCATTTTCTATAAAATGCAGCAGGCAGCTCCAGGTAAAACCTTGATCGAAGCCCCAACAGGTGGAAATGGTGCAACCTGTCGTAGTTGTGCTCATTGCCCTTGGATGGCGATGAATGGCTTGCAGGCTATCGAAGCTTCATTAATGAGCAAAGACAGTGGCGGACATGAGATATTTGTTGATGATGAGTTGCGCAAGGGCGCATTAATTCCGCTGGATCGTATGCTTAATTTCGCCCAAACTCTCAATATGAAAGTTAAGGGTAACGCCTGATGTTTCAAGGTTAATGTTGTAATAATGTTAGCTATTATTGATCTAGATTAAAAAGTCCTTTATTTAAAGGACTTTTTTATTTCACTTACTTTATACATAGGTTATAAGTTAAACTAACAAACAATAAAAATTGTTATAATACAGGATGTTCCTTAATGAAATCTCGATGGGTTGGTAATTTAACGATTACGAATAAATTACTCTTAGTTATTATTCCTCCGATCTTAGGATCTATCGTATTTGGCAGTGCTATTGTCTACAATCAGCATCAGCTTTCCACTGGCTTAGAACAGGTACAAGTGTTGAGTGAGCTTGCTGCTGTTAACAGCGATCTGGTTCACGAATTGCAAAAAGAGCGTGGCATGAGCGCCGGTTTTATTGGATCCAATGGCCAATCTTTTGTAAATACGCTCCCCATTCAAAGAACTGCAACAGATACACAACTGAATCACTTCAAGGATTTTGTTCGTGATAACGTCTTGCCTAGTACGTTTTCAAGTGAGCTGACCCGATTAAACAAAGAATTTTCCAGACTCAACAGTCTACGTGGCAGTGTTAATAACTTGAGCGTTTCAGTGAAAGATGAGGTGGCCTATTACTCTCAACTTAACAAGAGACTGTTGGCTATTGTCGATCAAACGGCAAAAGAGGGAAACAGCCAAGCTATCGCCATTCAAGCCGCGTCATTCAGCGCTTATTTACAGATGAAAGAGCGGGCGGGGCTTGAACGGGCGGTATTAAGTTCAACCTTTGGCAATCGTGATTTTAAACCCGGAATGTTCATAGAATTTACCAGTTTAGTGTCTGAGCAGCAGAGTTATGAAGAGCGTTTTCTCGCGTTAGCCACCTCCGACGTTCAGAATAAATACCGTCAACTATTAAACTCACGCGCCATTAAAGATGTTGAAGTCTTAAGAGAAATAGCCTTCAGTGGTGACAGTGATGCGCTAAGCGCTCAAAGTGCTGAGGAGTGGTTTTCAACATCTTCCGCTCGAATAGAACGGGTGCGAGAATTTGAGAAATCGCTGTCAGATTCCTTGATAAAGCAAACTGAGCAAAAATCATCCTCAGCTAAATCACTTATGTATAGCATTATTTTACTTATGTCAGTGATGGGATGTTTAGTCCTATACATCTCAATGACGGTCGCGAAATATATGCACCATCGTCTTCATTATCTGCATGACTGTGTGACTGCAGCTCAGAAAAACTTTGATCTCAGTATTCGTATTAAGGGAGACACTACTGATGAGCTAGGTAAACTCGGCAATGCTTTCAACCAAATGATGATTGATTTTGAACAGGTCATTCATCGAGTTCGAACCAATACTGACAGTTTGCTTAACGCCTCTGAGAAGATGGAAGCCTGCGCCAATGTGATGCAAAGAGATGTCGCAATCGGTCATAGTGAAGCAGAACAAGTTGCTTCAGCGATGACCGAGATGAGTTGCACTGTTCAAGAGATTGCAATTAATGCTGTTAAAGCATCTGAAGCCTCTGCAGCAGCCAATATTGAAGCTAAAGAGGGCAACTTGGGAGTAAGCAGAACTGGTGCAAGTATTCATCTGTTGGCTGAAGAGATTGGCGGGGCATCTAAAGCCATCAATGAGCTGGATAAAGATATTCAAGGCATTGTTAGTGTTCTGGGCGTGATCAGTGGTATTGCTGAGCAAACTAACCTGTTGGCATTGAATGCGGCTATCGAAGCTGCTCGTGCAGGTGAAATGGGCAGAGGCTTTGCCGTGGTAGCCGATGAAGTTAGAAGCTTGGCACAACGCGCTCAAACTTCTACAGAAGATATTCGAGATATGACCGAACGTCTCAAAAAAGGAGCTGCTGTTGCAGTGCTCGCCATGGAAAAAGGTAAGGCCCAGGCGGAGCTGAGTGTCAAAGAGGCTGAACAAGCGGGACATGATCTTGAAAAAATCGTTAACGAAGTCGGTGTTATTGATGCAATGAATGAGCAGATAGCAGCTGCGACCCATGAACAATCTGCAGTGTCTGAAGAGGTGAATCGTAATGCGCTTAAGATAAGTGAAATTTACCAAAACACCCAAGAAATTGCAGATGAACTTAGTGCTTTAAATGAAACGTTATTGTCAGATGCCAATATGATGGCTCAAGAGGTGAGTAAGTTTAAGCTCAGTTAACCTGTGTATCGCGAAACTTAGTAAGCAATTTGGAAGCCCTGTCGTCAGATAGGGCTTTTTTATTGTTTTCGATTAAAGTCACTAACAGCCTAATTGAAGAACGAAAAGGGCTAGCACTCTTTGTTATAAGAAATGCTAACCCTTCGTCTAAATATGTCAGTGAGTTAGGACTCTTTACAAAAGAAGTAACCCTACATTGATACGTTATAAACTCATGATTCAATATCAATAATTACACATACGAAAAAGGCCTAGTATTCTTTTACAAGAAATACTAGGCCTCAATCTAAATATGGCGGTGAGTTAGGGGTTCGAACCCTAGATGGGCTATAAACCCATACACACTTTCCAGGCGTGCGCCTTCAGCCACTCAGCCAACTCACCAAATTTTATTGCTTTTACAAGGTGGAAATCGTTAACAAATTACTAAGCCGAGCTGACGGGCTTTCCCTGTTAACGGAGCCGTACTTTACGCAAAAGCTTTGAAATGGTCAAGTGATAAAACTGACAATTCAATCGTTTGCATATTAGATAGTCAAATCGAGTGTTTATTGTCTCACTGTAAATGACTGAACCTAGAGCTGAGGATTTTTCCTGTGTTTTTGGGTTATGTTTACAAGAGAGGACTGAACAGATAAAAGAACTGTTCGATAACTCGTTTATATACAGGACGTTTCATCCATATTTGATGATCGACCAATGTTGAATCATCAATATAGCTCTGTTGTAATTTAGCTAAGGTTTGAGTAAAGGCGACATTATAAACAGCGAGGGTTACTTCACTGTTAAGCCATAGGCTTCGCATATCAAGATTAACTGTACCTATCAGGCAGTGATTTTGGTCTATCACAACGGATTTAGTGTGCAGTAGTCCACCTTTAAACCGATAGATCTTAACACCAGCACTGAGCAACTCGCTAAAGAAAGAACGGCTAGCCCATTTGACCATGGTTGAGTCATTTTTATTGGGTATGATCAATTCAACGGTGATACCACGATGTGCTGCAGAGACTAGTGCACACATTAGCCCTTCGCTAGGGACGAAGTAAGGCGTGGTGATAACAATGCTAGATTTAGCCTGATAGATGCTAAGTAATAAAACCTGATGGATTATCTCATTAGGCATACCGGGTCCAGAGGGGATGACTTGTAGAATATCAATAGGACTATCTTTTTTCAGACTAATGCATTGTGGCGCTTCAGGAAGCTGTCTATGGTTGGTTTCAACCTCCCAGTCCCAACTGTTTATGGTATTCAGTACTGGAACATTTGATCCCGTTATCCTCACCATAACATCGATCCATTGACCCACATGGGCACTTTGTTTAAAAAAGGCTGGATCGACCATATTCATTGAGCCTGTATAGCCGATATGGTTATCGATAATGACAATTTTACGGTGCATTCTCAGATCAAGACGTCTGAAAAACATCCTCAATGGGCTCACGAGTAGGGCGTTGGTGACTTCAATACCGCTTTGTTTAAGCCTTTTTGGCCAATGGCTTTTAAAAAATTGGCGACTTCCAGCCGCGTCCAGTAATAGTTTAATCTCAACACCACGGTCAGCAGCATCCATTAATGCCTGAGCGACATTATCGGCCAACCCCCCTGGATACCAGATATAAAATTCGAGGTTGATTGAGCTTTTTGCTCTCTCTATATCTGAGATCATCGAACTTAAGATCTCTTGTGGACTGGTTTGCAACTCGAGTTGGTTGTTGCCTAATGAAGGTATGCCTAGCCTATTTTCGCAAAGAGCACTGATTGAATGACCATTTTCACTCAACTCTTGAGGTTGATATTGACGAAATTTAAACAGATCGGCAAACCATTCTCTATAGGGGGTATACATTAGCTTTGCCCGGTTTTCTCGTGCTTTCCCCCAATTTTGTTCACCGATAAGAAGATAACCAATGACGCCAAAAAATGGCACGAAATAGATAACCATCATCCACGCTAAAGAGACACCGATACTGCGACGTTTAATGATCACTCGAATTGCGACACCGGCTGCGATTAACCAGTATGCAAATAGACCTACTAAGGTTAAAATTTGATAAAACTGTTCCATATTCTCTGCTTGGGGTTAGTATTCAAATCATGATTGAATCAAGCGCCTAGTGTGCATTGTTTTCAGATATTAATACAGATAGATATTGCCTGATAACCTGAGTTGTTAGGCTGGATCAGTGCCAGAGTGTATTGATAGAATCATAGCCTCAGTCTAAAGTTAATGAATTGGATGATAAAATTGAAACTCAAATTCAAAATAACAGTTTGCTTAGTTACCTTGCTCTTATTTGGAGTTACTAGCTATGTTTACCTTGTCAATGAAGCCAATGGAGAGAAACTGATCATGAGCAGTGCTAAATTGCCACTTTTCTTGTCTCAATGTGTGGAAGAGACTGCGATACAGCCTTTAGATACAGATGGCAAACTTAATGTCAGTGTTTGGAACATCTACAAGCAACAAAGGTCGAGCTGGAACCCTGTTCTTACTGAACTGGTTAAAAGCAGTGAACTTGTTTTACTTCAAGAAGCTAAATTATCAACGGGCTTGAAAAACTTCTTGCAAGAAAATGATCATCAAGTCTTGATGGCCAAGGCATTTAAGGTTTTTAAAACGCCGATAGGGGTGATGAACCTCGCAAAAGTTGCTGCTGAATCAGCCTGTGCTTATCAAGCAATTGAACCTTGGATCCGCTTTGCTAAGTCTGCGTTAGTGTCTAAATACCCTTTATCTAATGGTGAAACATTGTTAGTGGTCAATTTACACGGGATCAACTTTGCTTGGCGTTTAAAGGCATACCGACAACAATTTTCTTTGTTAGCCGAGCAGATAAAGGCACATCAAGGGCCTGTTATCATGGCTGGCGACTTCAACACTTGGCGACAGGGACGTGTTGATATGATAGGAGAGTTTACGAAGCAATTGGGCATGACTGAAGCTAAATATGTTATTGATAAGCGTAACCGAGTCTTTGGGTTAGCGTTAGATCATCTCTATTACAGCGGCCTTGATCTCATCGAGGCACATGCAACGCCTACACAGGCATCAGATCATAATCCTATACAAGCCAGTTTTTCACTGATAAAGAAAAACTAATCTAATAATGTTGGGCCAGTGTCCATAGTATTTAATCACTTCTTACCATAAATAGCAGGTACTCCTACGTGCAGCAATTATTGCAATCACATTTTGGCTTCAGTGAATTCAGGCCAGGCCAAGAGCAAGTTGTTCAGGCGCTTCTTAACGGTCAAAGCGCAGCAGCAATATTTCCAACAGGATCGGGAAAATCACTTTGTTATCAACTTCCCGCTCTTTGTTTACCTCATTTGACTTTAGTGGTATCTCCGTTGCTTGCCTTGATCCAAGATCAAATAGGTTTTCTTAAGAGCAAAGGCATCGCCGCAGCGAGCATTGATTCAGCTCAAAGTCGGGAGCAGGGTAATGATGTCATGAGAGGCGTTCGCACCGGTGAGGTTAAGATTTTAATGATCTCAGTTGAGCGGTTGAATAATGAGCGATTTAGGCAGTTTATCGCCGAAGTGCCTATTTCACTTCTAGTGGTTGATGAGGCGCATTGTATCTCAGAGTGGGGTCATAATTTTCGTCCTGATTATCTTAAATTGCCAAGATATCGACAGGAATTAAATATTCCGCAAACCCTACTGTTAACAGCAACTGCGACACCGAAAGTGATTCAAGACATGGGCAGTAAGTTTGGGATCCAAACTGACAATGTGATTCTGACAGGTTTTTATCGTCCTAATTTACACTTAGGTGTTAAAGGGTTGAGAAGTCAAGAAAAGATAGATTATCTTTCTCACTGGTTACAACCTCGACTCAATAGTGCAGGGATCATCTATGTGACCCTGCAACAAACTGCAGAGCAGGTTGCCGCACAACTTAGCGCACGAGGCATTGTGGCCAAAGCTTATCATGCAGGCATGACATCTGATATTCGCCAATCTATACAACATGAATTTATGTCAGGCAGTCAGGGGATTATTGTTGCTACCATCGCTTTCGGTATGGGCATAGACAAGAGTGATATACGCTTTGTTGTTCATTATGATCTGCCTAAATCGATTGAAAATTATGCTCAAGAGATCGGGCGAGCAGGTCGAGATGGTGGTGACTCTGACTGTCTGGTACTGGCGAATGGAGATAATCTAAGTACATTAGAGAACTTTGTATTTGGTGACACGCCTGAGCCAAGTGGTATTGCGGTGGTGTTAAAGGAGATCATAAAAGCGTCGCACACGCACATGGGGACAGCACAACCTCAGTGGGAAATGGTGCTCAATAGTCTCTCTAATCAAGCCAATATTCGGCCTTTATCCTTGAAGACTTTATTGGTGTATTTAGAACTGTTAAACATCATTAAGCCAACCTATAGCTACTTCGCTGAGTATAAATTTAAGTTTCTCATCCCAGAAGCTGAAGTTATTGAGTATTTCAAAGAGGAGAGACGCGATTTTATTCGTGCTATTTTCTCGACTGCTGATAGAGCTAAGATCTGGTCTAGTGTCAACTTTGATACGTTAAATCAATCTTATGCGAGTGACAGGCAGCGGGTATTAAAAGCGATTAATTACCTCGACGAGAAAGGGATGATTGAACTGCAAAGTAAGCAGATGACTCAAGTTTATCAAATTCTGGACAGCCAGTTTGATGGGCAAGCACTGACAGCGACATTGTCAGCACGCTTTACTGATAAGGAGATCAGTGAAGTGGCCAGAATCAATCAACTAGTGGCTCTATTTACCTCCACTGAATGCTTGAGCCGCCAGCTTGCGCATTACTTTGCTGATGAGCAGATGACTCAAGATTGTGGAGTGTGTTCACCTTGTCGCGGCGAACCAGCTATTTTCCCTCAGGCTCTATATCTAAAGCCTCTTGATGAATATGACGTTAATCAAGTGTGTTCAGATGCCATCACCAAACTCGGAGCTGCATGTACGCCAGTTTTGCTTGCACGTTTTCTTTGTGGTTTGACGACCCCTATATTTACCAAACTCAAGATGAGAGCGTGTTGTGGTTTTGCACAATTTGAGAAATATCGATTTGCCGATGTAAAGTTGTGGGCCACAGAAAACCTAAAGTAGAGTGGCATAGTTGTAACGCTATGTTTCAACATGGATACTGGAGCTGAAAAATGTTGTGATACATGGTTTACTATCCCGCAAATGATACAAGGGTCTTTTTAATACAAAGATTAAATAACAATAATAATGAATTGGGAATAGGTATGAAAAAAGTAAAGTTGTCGCTAATCATTGGGTTCACACTAGCGGGGCTTACTGCTTGTCAGTCAGCGGATACCATGCAAACTCCACAAGTCACGGCATCACAGGAACAAGTGAGTTTTAGCCAGTTCACATCGCAATTTGTGAATGATTTTTGGCAAGAATCGCCGACTTGGGCACTATACAGTGGCTACCATAAATACGATGGAATATTAAAAGTACCCAATGATGAAACTCGCCAATTATCGATAGCGTTTAACGAGCAACAATTGGCTAAATTGGCGAAGTTTGATATCGCAACACTCACAGCCAACGAACTGATTGATTATCGTTTGATAGAGAATCTACTAAAGAGGGATTTATGGGATATCAATACCTTTAAGTCTTGGCAATGGAACCCAAGTGTTTACAATGTTGCAGGTGGCTTTGCTCAGCTGATTAATGAAGATTTTGCCCCAATTGATTCCCGACTTCGCTCTGTACTTTCTCGAATGGAAAATGTCCCTGCTTATTATGAAGCTGCGCGAAGTAACATTGTTAAGCCTACGTTGGAACATACGCAGTTAGCTAAGATGCAGAATCTGGGGGCTTTTTCGGTTTTTTCAGAAGATTTACTGGCTACAGCAAAAAATTCTGGACTAACAACAGATGAGAAGACGCTGTTCACAAAACGTTTTAACGCGGCAACACAGGCCATTAATGAACACATTGAGTGGCTATCAGCATTAGAAACTCAATTGGCAAAAGAGGGAGCTCGCAGTTTTAGAATTGGCGAGAAACTCTATGAACAAAAATTCTCCTTTGATATTCAAGCGGGTATGAGCGCTAAAGCCTTGTATGAAAAGGCACAGGCCGATAAATCCCGAGTTCAGGAAGCGATGGCGAAGATAACGACTCAACTTTGGTCTACCTATTTCACCACTCCACAGCCAAATGATAAAAACAAAGCAACACGGCAATTGATCGATAAGCTGTCTTCTAAGCATGTAAAGCGTGAAGCGTTTGTCGATGAAGTCAGGGCTCAAATCCCTGCACTGATAAAGTTTGTTAATGAGAAAAACTTGGTGACACTTAATCCAGAAAAACCACTAGTTGTTAGGGAAACACCAGCATACATGCGAGGGTTTGCTGGCGCATCTATCAGTGCTCCTGGCCCTTACGAGAAATCGAGTAATACCTATTACAATGTAACGCCGCTTGATGCTATGGATGATGAATCCGCTGAAAGTTATCTACGTGAATATAACCATTGGATATTGCAGGTGTTGAACATTCATGAGGCGATACCTGGTCATTACACTCAGCTGGTGTACTCCAATGAGTCACCGAGTTTGATAAAAAGCTTGTTCGGTAATGGGGCTATGGTTGAGGGGTGGGCGGTATACACTGAACGTATGATGCTTGAGGAGGGCTACGGTAACTTTGAACCTGAGTTGTGGCTGATGTATTACAAGTGGAATCTGCGCGTTATCGCCAACACCATCCTCGATTACAGCATTCAGGTAAAAGGGATGACTGAAGAGCAAGCATTAGACCTTATGATGAACGAAGCATTTCAACAACAAGCGGAAGCTGAAGGTAAATGGCGCAGAGCAACATTAAGTCAAGTTCAGCTTACTAGCTATTATTCAGGATATCGTGAAATTTACGATTTTCGTGAAGAGCTAAAAGAAAAGCAGGGTGAGCAGTTTGACCTTAAAACCTTTCATGAGAACTTCTTAAGCTATGGCAGTGCACCTGTTAAGTATGTACGTAAGTTAATGTTAAATAAGTAATTAACTAAGGCGTACTTAAGTGTATTTCACTAAAGCCAGAGATGATCTGGCTTTTTTGTGTTTGATGATTAACTATTTTTACATTTCATCAGTTGATCTTACTGGTAAATTTGATATCGGTCATAAAAATAACTAGCGATTCACAATTGACTATAGTACTGTGATGATAATCATTCGTATTTGCATTAGGGTTGTAATGAGAAAGGTTCTGTTAGTTAATGATGATCTCGCTTTTAGAGAGCAATTAGAGCAAGTACTCGTCAATGAAGGCTATCATGTTGTCAGCGCAAAAGATGGTATTACTGCATTCTCTATATTGGAGAATGAAAGTCCCGATCTAATTTTGCTGGATATTATGGTACCACATCTAGATGGTTTTGCTCTGTTGGCAGCGCGAAAGGAGCCGATCCCAGTGATCATTATTTCAGCTGTAGACAGTGAAAGTGATCGGATCAAAAGTTATGAGTTGGGTGCTGACGATTTTATCAGTAAACCTTTTAGTGTTAAAGAGTTAATAGTGCGTATGGCTGCACTCCAACGACGTATAGATTTAATTCGTTCGGAACGTATATGCCCGATTGAATTTATAGGTGAAGTTGAGTTTGATGATTTGGACTATTGTGTCTCTATCGCATCCAAGAAGGTATTATTAACCCAAACAGAATTTAAGTTACTTAAGTATTTGTTTGATCGAAAAGGAGAGGTGATCACTAAGCAAGAGTTGCAACGTGGTGTCTTGCAAAAGGAACTTGGCAGATTCGATCGAAATTTAGATATGCATGTAAGTAATACCCGTAGAAAACTGGCGGACATTAAGTTACCTAAAGGCTTAATAAATACCGTTAGAGGACGCGGATACAGTTTTGCAACTTGATGGCAATAAAGTGATACTAAATGTACGTAATATAGTGTGATTTTTTCACCTTTCAAGCTGTTCTGTGCCGCATTTTCGTTTATCCTATGTGTATCAGATAAGTCGTTCACGGCTTATCTTCATTGAAAACATAAAGGATAGGTTATGCGGATCAGCGCTAATTTTGATGGTGGTAATATTGAAGTCATCAACCAAGATGATATTAAAGATGTGCAACTGGCTATTCGCCCTGATGTTGGCGATGAGTTTTATCAGTGGTTCAATTTCCGTTTAGAAGGCCAAATTGGCAGTCAATACCTGCTAAATATTGTCAATGCTGGCTCAGCTTCCTATCCCAAAGGCTGGGAAAATTATCAAGCCGTTGCGACGTACGACAGACAACAGTGGTTTCGTCTTCCAACTGAATACAAAGATGGAAAATTGACTATCACAGTGGAGCTTGATTGTGATGCGATTCAGATTGCCTACTTTGCTCCCTATAGTTATGAGCGCCATCAAGATCTTCTCGCTTCAGTCCAAGTTCACCCGTTAGTCAGTCTTGAGCATTTAGGTTTAACCTTAGATGGCCGTGACATGACGTTAGTTAAAGTGGGTGATGACGATGAATCTAAAGCGAACATCTGGATCACGGCACGTCAGCATCCGGGCGAAACCATGGCAGAATGGTTAGTTGAAGGGCTCTTCAATAGCTTGTTAGACAGTGACAATGTCAATGCTCTGGCCCTGTTGGATAAAGCCAATTTCTATATTGTGCCTAATATGAATCCGGATGGAAGTGCACGTGGTCATTTGAGAACCAATGCCGTTGGGGTTAACTTGAACCGTGAATGGCAGAGCCCATCATTGGAGAAAAGCCCTGAGGTTTATCATGTCACCAATAAGATGAAAGAGACCGGGGTGGATCTTTTTTACGATGTACACGGTGATGAAGGCCTGCCTTTTGTTTTCCTTGCTGGTTGCGAAGGCGTGCCATCTTATAATGAACGTATGGCTAAGTTGCAACAGCAATTTGTCGATGCACTATTATTGCTCAGTGCAGATTTCCAATCTGAATTTGGTTATGATAAAGATGAGCCGGGCAAAGCTAACATGACGGTTGCCTCAAACTGGGTTGCCGAGACATTCACCTGTCTTTCAAATACCTTAGAGATGCCGTTTAAAGACAATGACAATATGCCTGATCCTATGGCTGGATGGTCACCAGAGCGTTCCATCTACTTAGGTGAAGCCTCTTTGACTGCAATGCTAGCGGTCGTTGATAACTTACGATAACTCATGTTTTACGGTTATTAGCGTTAAACTGATGGCGCTAATAGCTTTGCTTTTGAGGTAATAAAATGGCATTAATCGAATGTCCTAGCTGTAATAAACGGATCTCCAATAAGGCAAGTGAGTGCCAATACTGTGGTAGTCGGTTATCGGGTGATCGTCAGGTGTTGAGTACCATTAATCACATTAAACGCTCGAATCAACTTGTTAATCAAGGACTCTTGTCCATGACGGTGTTTATTGCTGGTGTGGTTGTGTGGTTTTGGGGCGGTGAAACAGCAGAAGGTGTTCGCTCCTATATTGGCGCAGCTTGTTTTGTGTTGGGCTTTGTCGGTTACCTTGTCACCCGCTTGCAAATTGTGATGCATAAACGGAAAAAAGTATGAGCGCAGAGATAAATAAGATTATTGATGAGATGCCGGAGCTTGTGTATGACCGTCTTCGTAGCGGTGTAGAGTTGGGCAAGTGGGAAGATGGCACCGTACTGACGCAAGAACAGCGTGAGTCGACGATGCAGCTTGTTATGCTGTACCAAGCTAAAAGGCTTAACCAGACGGATCATTTCACGATTAGTCGTGAAGGGACCTTAAATGAGCTTTCTAAAACTGAGTTAAAGAAGCAGTTTAAAGGTGAAGCTATTGCTGAGTTTAAAGAAAAAGATCTTTAAAGAATAGATAAAAACAGGGTTGAAAAATTGCTTTCAATCCTGCTTTAGTGGTTTTATTCACACCATGTATTCACTTAATCTTCAGTTAACTCGCCAACTAAATCTTGTTGCATTGCCACTCGAACTTCATCAGGCGTCAAAGACTTTGATAGCAAATAATGCAACTTAGCCAATGCAGCTTCCGTGGTCATATCGGCACCACTAATTACGCCTGCCGCTTCTAAAGCATGACCGGTCGCATAGCCTTTCATATTGACCTTTCCCTGTAAGCATTGGGTTAAGTTAACCAGAATAATTCCTCGAGAAGAGGCATCAGATAATACCTGCAATAGAGCAGGGTTTTGCGGTGCATTACCAACGCCATAAGTCAGGATAATGAGTGCTTTTACCGGTTGCTGTAAAATATTGGCAATGATATCTGTGGTGATCCCTGGGTAGAGAGTGACGACGCCAATCGGTTGTGGACTAATGGTCGCCACTTGCAGCTTTTTGCTGCCCGCTGTTGCAATTTTACCAGCCTTCATGCGGATCCTGATGCCTGCTTCGAGAAGTAAAGGGAAGTTAGGTGATGCAAAAGCGCCAAATCCATCGGCATGGGCTTTAGTGGTTCTATTGCCTCTGAATAATTTATTATTGAAGAAGAGACCGACCTCTGCAACTGGATAGTTTGCTGCGATGTAGAGGGAGTTTAGTAAATTGGTTTGTCCATCTGATCTCAATTGAGCTAACGGAATTTGAGAACCTGTTACTATCACAGGTTTTGAGAGCCCTTGTAACATAAAAGAGAGAGCTGAAGCAGTAAAGGCCATGGTGTCAGTGCCATGTAAGATAACAAAGCCATCATAGAGGTCATAGTTAGCTTTAATATCGTTAGCTAGCCTCTGCCAGTCGGTTGGAGCCATATCTGAAGAGTCCATTAATGGACTGTATTCATGTATGACAAAGTCCGGCATATCTTCATGGAAGAATTCAGGCATAGAATTAACACAGTTGGTAAGAAAGCCAGCTACGGGAGCAAATCCTTGAGCGGTTTTTTGCATACCTATGGTGCCGCCTGTGTAGGCAACGTAAATGGAGCGTTTTGTCATAATGAACTTCTAATGGTCACTGATGGGCAGGAGTATACTTGCTCAGGGCGTTCAGCCCAATGGCATTAGCCAATTAATGGTTAATTTTGTATGTAATGCCATAAAAAAGCCCGATAAACTCTCGTATATCGGGCTTGAGATCATCAAAGGGAGCCGTTAGAAGCTACAACTGTCGCAATACAGATACATGCCATTAGGATCATCGAATGATCTGAACTCATCTATCGCACTGGACCATTGCGAGAATAGTTGTTCAAGCACGGAACTGTGACTCGCCGATTGTGGCAGATACATTGCTGCTGAAGCTAACATCTCTTGTATAAATAGCTCCTGGGGCGTTAACTCTTGTTCTATTATCTCACTGTCAAAATCGTCCAGTTGTGCCATCTCTGCAGCTTTAGCGACTGCTTGCTTTAGATCGCCTAACTCATCGACTAGACCCAGAGTGACCGCTTTTTTACCAGACCAAACCCGACCCTGTGCAATATTGTCGACATCATCAAAACTCATTTCGCGTTCGGTTGCGACTAATGATATAAAGTCGCGATACCCACGTTCAATATGCCGTTGGATGACATCTTTTATCTCAGGAGTGAGTCCTTTAGTGACAGAAACACCTGCCCACTGAGATGTGGCAACACCATCGGTGTGTACACCTATGCTAGATAATGAGTCTTCAAAGGTGGTCACCATACCGAAGATACCAATAGAGCCAGTGAGAGTGGTTGGTGTGGCATAAATGTAATCGGCACTGGCAGAGATCCAGTAGCCGCCTGATGCTGCGTAACTGCCCATACTGACAACGACAGGCTTGCCTGCAGTTTTCAGTGCCAGTACTTCTTGTCTTATTTGCTCAGAAGCAAAAGCACTGCCACCAGGGCTATCAACTCGTAATACAACGGCTTTAACATTATCATCAAAGCGCGCTTTTCTAAGCAATTCAGAGGTGCTCTCTCCGCCAATGGAACCAGCAGGTTGGTTGCCGTTGAGAATAGTCCCTTTGGCGATAACAATGCCGACAGTGTCGTTAGTGAGTAATTGGGGATGAAGTGCCGTTAGACTCAGGTAGTCATGAAAACCAATTTGTCTAAATTGAGCATTTTCACTGGCTTCACCAACGAGATCCAACATCTTGAGCCTGAAGGTTTCTGCTGTCGCTAATTCATCTACCCAGTTCATGTTGAGCGCCATCTGCGCTGATTTTCCTTCCGCTTTATCCAGTTCTGCCATGTAGCGTTCAGCACTGAGTACGAGATCTTCATCTGCGATCTCACGATTGAGGGAAACAACCTCTTGGTAACTGCCCCAGATATCGGTCAACAAGGCCAAGTTGGCTTCTTTAGCTGCAGGAGACATATCATCGCGGATATAGGGTTCAACTGCCGATTTAAATGTGCCAACGCGAAAGATATGAGCCTTAATTTTAAGCTTATCCAGTGCTGACTTATAATATTGTCGATAACGGCTCAATCCTTCCATCTCAACACCGCCTTGTGGGTTGAGATAGATGGTGTCGGCATAACTTGCGAGAAAGTACTGATTTTGACCATACCAATTTGATATGGCGATGACAGGCTTGCCTGATTCTTTGAAACGGGTTAAAGCATCACCAATAGATTGCAATTTGCTTATTCCGGTCGATTGAAGATGTCCGGTATTCAATACTATCGATGAAATACGAGTGTCGTGGGCAGCATTGTCGATGACGTTCAGTACATCGGCCAGCAATATCTCGCCATCGACGTTATGATCTTTAGTGCTCTGCATGGCCGCTTTGATAGGATCTACCTGTTTCTGTTGTTCAACAATAGAACCAGATAAGTTAAGTACCAATGCTGAACCTGTTTCAATATTGACGCTTTCATCTATGTTCATTGCAACAATGATAGCGATAAGAAGACCGAAAAAAATAACATTAAGAATTAACTTTCGAGTTCCATTAATGGTTTTCCATAAAAGCACAAATAATTTTTTTATTAATGAGGGTTTTGCGGACATTGTCCAATCCTATTTTACTTCAATATGACTATGCTAACTGAAATTTCTCCTATAGGGAAAAATCAATTGTAAAGGAATCTATTGCTGTGGCTTTGAACAACTAGTTGAGCTTAGGTAATACAAGAGGTATGCTGGTTTAAATCAGTTGTTTTAAAAGGACGTTTGAATGTCGTTTCCGCATTTATTAGAACCCTTAGATCTTGGCTTTACTCAGTTAAAAAACCGTGTGCTTATGGGATCCATGCATACAGGCCTAGAGGAAGAAAAGGGCGGTTTTGAGAAACTAGCACAGTTTTACAAAGAGCGAGCCATTGGTGGTGTAGGGCTCATTGTTACTGGCGGGATCTCGCCCAATTTACGGGGACGACTGGCGCCAAATGCTTGCCAACTCAGTTATCCGTGGCAAGTGGGTAAACACCAAGTGGTTACTCAGGCTGTTCATGATGCGGGTGGCAAAATTTGTATGCAACTTCTACATGCCGGTCGATATAGTTATCATCCTTTTTCTCAAGCACCGAGTAAAATTAAATCCCCCATTACGCCCTTTACGCCTTCGGCAATGTCATCCAGACAAGTTCGCAGTACGATAAAAGATTACGCCTCATCGGCTGCTTTGGCACAAAAGGCGGGTTATGACGGTGTTGAGGTGATGGGATCAGAAGGTTATCTGATTAATCAGTTTGTCTCATCTCGTACCAATGTGCGAGACGATGAATGGGGCGGTAGTTTCGATAATCGCATTAAGTTTCCACTAGAGATTGTCCGCAGTATCAGAAAGCGCGTCGGTGATAACTTTATTATTATCTTTAGATTATCGATGTTGGATCTTGTTGATAATGGTTCTAGTTGGGATGAAGTGGTTGAACTTGCTAAGTTACTAGAAAAAGCGGGTGTGACCATTATCAACACTGGGATCGGCTGGCACGAAGCGAGAGTACCTACGATTGCGACTAGTGTGCCAAGAGGTGGTTTTGCTTGGGTAACTGAGCGACTCAAGCGAGAGATGACTATTCCGCTTGTGGCAACCAATCGAATAAATACGCCAGAGATTGCCGAGCATATTATCGAATCGGGTCAAGCAGATATGGTTTCTATGGCGAGACCTTTCTTAGCCGATGCCGATTTTGTTAACAAGGCCGCTGCTGACACTCCTGAGCTTATTAATACCTGTATAGGGTGTAATCAGGCTTGCCTTGATCATACTTTTGCACTTAAACGTGCAACCTGCTTGGTTAATCCAAGGGCGTGTTATGAGACTGAACTGAATTTTACACCCACGCCTAAAAAGAAGCGCATAGCTGTGATGGGAGCTGGACCTGCTGGTATGGCGTTCTCGGTTTATGCTGCGACTCGAGGACATGAAGTGGTGCTATTTGAAGCTAAGTCTGAAGTGGGCGGACAGTTTAATCTAGCACGAAAAATTCCGGGTAAAGAGGAGTTTAATGAGACTATACGTTACTTCATCAATCAGATGAAACTACATAAGGTTGAACTGCGTCTTAATACCAGGCTTGATGCTTCTGTGATTAGGGATGAGCAATTTGATGAAATAGTCATGTCATCGGGTGTGGTACCTAGGAGCATAAACCTCCCCGGTTTCGATGATCCTAAAGTGGTGAACTACCAGCAAGTGCTTAATGGTGAAGTCACACTTGGCGAGCGCGTTGCTTTGATCGGAGCTGGCGGCATCGGTTTCGATATGGCGCATTATCTCTGTGAGCCAGAATCAACCACATTGCAACCAGATAAGTGGTTAAAGCAGTGGGGGATCGATAAGGGCTATTCTGAGCGTGGCGGGTTAATTGAGCCGGTTGAAGCCAGTGAGCATCGGGATATCTATCTGTTACAACGTAAAACGAGCAAGATGGGTAAAGGCTTAGGTAAGACTACAGGCTGGATACATAGGTTGGTACTGAAAAAACATCAAGTTAAGATGAAAACTGGCGTTAACTATCGTAAGTTCGATGAACAAGGTTTACACATTACCATTGGTGAACAAGATGAAATCTTGGCTGTGGATAATGTGGTGTTATGTGCAGGGCAAGTCTCTAACCTTACGCTTCTTGAAGAGATGCAAAATACGGGGTTACCTGTTCATCTGATCGGTGGTGCTGATGTCGCTGCAGAACTTGATGCTAAGCGCGCAATTCGTCAAGGTGCTGAGTTAGCGATAAAGCTTTAGGTTTACACGTGCAAAAGACAAGCTAAAGGGTCAACATATGTAGGCCCTTTTTTATGGATTTCATCTATACCGTCTCAGGATCGGATATCTGGCTATCAGGTTTTTGGTTTTGAGTTTCAGGAGTCGGATGAGCTAATTGACTTCGCTGCGCAAGCTTGATGCCTTGTGGAGAAAGCTCGAGATTGAGATCTGAGCTGGGACTGCAACAACAGGGAAGGCATTCATCTTTTTCGAGATGCACCAACGGCTCAGCATGATAAATTACCGAACCACTGATTATCTTGGTCTTACAAGCGCCGCAATATCCATTACGACACTCGGAAAACAGCTTCACTTTCTTCTGCTCCAACGCCATCAACAAACTTGTGTGCTGCTGAGTAAACAGCAACACAGGTTGGCCTTGTAGACTAACGATTGGGGCTTTTAAACAGCGAGGGTTAAAGGTCAAAGTCTTCAAACTCGCTTTCATCGATGGATGCATCAATCTGACCAACAAGATAAGATGAGACCTCTACTTCTTGTGGGGCAACTTGAACAGAATCACTCTCTAACCAGGTTTTCATCCAAGGAAGTGGATTAGTTATTTGTGGATATGGCTGCGTTAAATTAACCGACTTCATCCGTTCGTTAGTAATGAATTCGACATACTGACATAAAATCGGCTCATTCAGGCCTATCATAGAACCATCTTTAAACAGGTATTTTGCCCACTCTTTTTCCTGCTCAGCGGCTTTAACAAAAATATCGTAAGCTTGCTGCTCACACTCTTTTGCTATTTCACCCATCTCAGGATCATCTTTACCCGCTTGCATTATTTTAATGATGTGCTGAGTACTGTTTAGATGCAAAGCTTCATCACGGGCAATTAAGCGAATGATTTTGGCGTTACCTTCCATGACGTTACGCTCTGCAAATGCAAAAGAGCAAGCGAAGCTAACATAGAAGCGGATTGCTTCAAGTACGTTAACCGACATCATGCACAAGTAGAGCGCCTTTTTGATCTCTCGTTTAGTTACTATGAGCTCTTTGCCATCGATAAGATGAGTCCCTTCGCCTAATAGGTGAAAGGCCTGTGTTAATTTAATCAACACATCATAATACGCAGCAATATCAGTGGCACGCTTTAAGATCTCCTCATTCTCAACAATATCATCGAAGACAATTGAAGGATCATTGACGATATTACGAATGATGTGAGTGTATGAGCGTGAGTGAATGGTTTCAGAAAATGACCAGGTTTCAATCCAGGTTTCAAGCTCAGGCAGTGATACCAATGGCAGGAAAGCAACGTTAGGTGAGCGTCCTTGAATTGAATCAAGTAGCGTCTGGTATTTTAAGTTTGAGATGAAAATGTGCTTTTCATGATCAGGAAGGGCTGCATAATCAATCTTGTCTTTACTGACGTCAACTTCTTCTGGACGCCAAAAAAATGAAAGTTGTTTTTCAATCAATTTTTCAAACACTTCATATTTTTGTACGTCATAACGCGCGACGTTGACGGACTGCCCTAAAAACATAGGTTCAAGACGGGCATCATTAGGTGTTTGACAAAAAGTAGAATAGGCCATGGTTTCTTCCAAAATATAGGGGCTTTATGCCCCTATTTAAATTGATAACAAGCTCAATACTAGCAATGAGCCTTGATTAATCTTGTTAGATCTTGCACGCGCCGCCGGCACAATCGTCGTCTTCTTTCTCGACGCTGATCATATCATCATGATTATCAGAGGCTCCATCACGAGTGTTGTGATAGTAAAGAGTCTTCACACCTAGTTTGTAGGCATTTAACAGATCTTTAAGCAGCACTTGCATCGGCACTTTTTGATTAGGAAAACGCGATGGATCATAGTTGGTATTTGCCGAAATAGCCTGATCGACAAACTTTTGCATGATACCGACAAGTTGTATATAGCCATCGTTGTTTGGCATCTGCCAAAGTAGCTCATAGCTATACTGATACTTTTCAAAATCTGGTACAACTTGCTTCAGTTGACCATCTTTACTGGACTTAACACTAATAAGACCACGCGGTGGCTCAATACCATTGGTGGCATTAGAGATCTGCGATGATGTTTCTGATGGCATCAGCGCTGAAAGTGTCGAGTTGCGTAAACCGTGAGTCACGATCTCTTGACGTAAAGTTTCCCAATCCATATGGAGCGGCTCATCACAAATGGCATCCAGAGCACGCTTATAAGTGTCAATAGGAAGCACGCCCTTAGAATAAGTCGTCTCATGGAAAGCGGGGCATGCGCCTTGCTCTTTTGCCAAATTCATAGACGCTTTTAACAGGTAGTATTGAATCGCTTCGAATGTCTTGTGAGTAATGTTATTCGCCGAACCATCAGAATAACGTACGCCTTCTTTGGCTAAATAATTGGCAAAATTGATCACACCTATACCTAAGGTACGGCGGTTCATCGATGACTTTTCAGCTGCAATTAACGGGTAATCTTGATAATCGAGTAGATTGTCCAGAGCACGCACCGCGAGATCAGCCAGAGGTTCAAGCTCAGATAGATCTTTGATTGCACCTAAGTTAAGCGCCGATAGAGTACAAAGTGCGATTTCACCATCGGGATCATTCACATTGTTCAAAGGCTTAGTCGGCAATGCAATCTCAAGACAGAGATTTGATTGTCTGATTGGGGCAACTTTGCTATCAAATGGACTGTGAGTATTACAGTGATCCACGTTCTGAATGTAGATACGGCCAGTAGATGCCCGTTCTTGCATCATCAAACCAAACAGTTCAGATGCTTTAATTTGCTTCTTACGAATACTTGGATCCGCTTCATATTGCAGATAAAGACGATCAAACTCATCTTGATCTTCAAAGAAGGCATCGTAAAGTCCTGGTACATCGGATGGGCTAAATAAGCTGATCACACCGCCTTTAATAAGACGCTGATACATGAGTTTATTAAGTTGTACACCGTAATCTAAGTGACGAATTCGGTTATCTTCAACGCCTCGGTTATTCTTAAGCACTAACAGAGATTCAACTTCAAGGTGCCAAATAGGGTAGAAAAGGGTCGCAGCACCACCGCGAACGCCGCCTTGTGAACAAGACTTAACCGCTGTTTGAAAATACTTGAAGAATGGCAGACATCCAGTATGGAAAGCTTCACCACCACGAATAGGGCTACCTAATGCACGAATTCTACCTGCGTTAATGCCTATGCCTGCACGTTGACTGACATACTTAACGATAGCCGATGAGGTCGCGTTAATAGAATCTAAGCTATCTCCACATTCAATCAATACGCATGAGCTGAATTGACGTGTAGGGGTTCGTACACCAGCCATAATGGGTGTTGGCAGAGATATTTTAAATGTCGACACCGCATCATAAAAACGCTTGATGTAGTCTAGGCGCGTTTCACGGGGATAGTTAGCGAACAGACATGCCGCTACTAAAATATAGAGGAACTGAGCACTCTCATAGATCTCGTGAGTGACACGGTTCTGAACAAGATATTTACCTTCGAGCTGTTTTACTGCTGCGTAGGAAAAGTTCATATCGCGCCAGTGATCTATATAGCCATCTAAAATATCTAACTCTTCACGACTGTAGTCTTGCAGGATATGGGCATCATATTTCCCCATCTCAACAAGGTTAGTCACGTGATCATAAAGCTTTGGTGGTTCAAATTGACCAAAGGCTTTTTTACGGAGATGGAAAATAGCTAAACGAGCTGATAAAAATTGATAATCAGGAGACTCTGGAGAGATCAGATCAGCTGCCGCTTTAATGATGGTTTCATGGATAGCTTCTGTTGGGATCCCATCAAAAAACTGCAGGTGAGAGCGAAGTTCAACCTCTGATACGGATACATTTTTCAGATCCCTAGCAGCCCATGTAATCACACGGTGTATTTTATCGAGATCGATGGTTTCGCGTTCGCCACTACGTTTAGTGACTTTAAGATTGCTATTCATTAAAGAAAGGTCCTGATGTTTATATGTGTGTAGCTGACTAAGAATCTGTCGGCCTTTAAATGCCATGTAAACAATCGAAACATTCAAAAAAAGTGGTGATGTTCATGATAAAAAATGAACAGTTTCTTGTGTCTCGGATTGTATCTTACACACTATATATGGTGCTTTTAAATTTATAAGGTACAAGATAGTGAGGTTATTGGGATTTTGCAAGTCTGATTTTGGTTAAGTCTTTGGGGGCATCTTGTGGATAAGTTGAGGATAAAAAAAAGGGGTAGCCAAAGCTGACTTTTAATGACCGTTTCTACTGGGCTAGAGAGCGATTTGATCCATCTTGATAGGAAAATGGCTATGCCAACCTGGTGAGCTTGATTGGCGATCTTTTGGATCAAAGACTCAAAAAATCACCTGAGACCATCGGCTATTTTTTTCTTTCTGCCATCAAAAACGCCACCACATCTTGAGCAGATTGGAAAGAAAAATTACTTGGCCAATTTTGTGGATGAGCATCGGGTGCTATATAGCCCCACATCGCAATACCCCCGAGCATATTGGTGTTTGCTGCAGCGACTAAGTCTCGCTCTGCATCGCCCAAATAGAGGATATGTTCAGGTGCACAGATAATTTGCTGTGCTGCGAGCAACATAGGCGCCGGTTTAGGTTTGTTCATTAGCGTGCTATCACCGCTGATCACAGTTTTCATTCTGGCAGTCAGTTCCAATGACGTTAACAGAGGACGGGTAAAACGGGCGGGTTTATTGGTGACAATACCGTAGGGGATACTATGATCGTCGAGATAATCAAGTAGAACAAGTATCCCATCAAATAGTTGGCTGTGCTTGCCATTTACTCGGGCGTAGTGGTGAAGTAATCCTTGCTGTATCTCAATCTGCTTTGTTTCATCTATGTTTGGTTGCGCAGCGCTAACAAGCGCCAAACTACCGTCTGACGCGACTTGCCGCATCTCATCTACCATTACTTGAGGATAGCCATGCTCAGCTAAACTCAGGTTAAGCGCGGCAATAAGATCCGGCGCGGTGTCAACTAAGGTGCCGTCAAGATCAAACAGAACGGCTTTAATTAAAAGTGGATCACCAGCTTGGGATGCTCTACTCATTAATCCTCGCTCTTTTTAGTCGCTATCATGTAGTTCACATCGACATTTTTTGTGTAGCTGAAAGTATCGGTCAATGGGTTAAAGGTAATACCGGTGGCATCTTCACAAAAAAGTTCAGTATGTTCGGCCATTGAGATTAATTCTGAAGGTTTAATAAACTTCTTATGGTCGTGTGTACCAATAGGTAACATTTTGAGTATATATTCAGCCCCTAAAATAGTTTCAACATACGCACGCAGGTTACGGTTAATGGTTGAGAAAAAGACATAACCGCCAGGTTTAACCATATCAGCACAAGCTTGGATCACTGAACGTGGGCTAGGAACATGCTCTAACATCTCCATGCAGGTGATAACATCATAGGTTTGAAAGTGGGCCTCTCTATGTGATTCAGCAGTGTCTTGAATATAGTTGACATCCACGCTCATCTCTAATGCGTGCAGTTTAGCAACATCTAAAGGTTCTGTGCCCATATCCAACCCATCGACGTTAGCACCTATACGCGCCATACTTTCAGATAAAATACCACCGCCACAGCCGACATCGAGAATTCGTTTGCCAAATACACCGCCGCACGTTTGATCAATATAGTTTAATCGCAAAGGATTTAATCTGTGCAGTGGCTTGAATTCACCTTCTGGATCCCACCAAGTAGCAGCCATCTTTTCAAATTTGGCTATTTCACTCGGATCGACATTTATTTCTTTTTGCATATCTTGTTGCACTATATCACCTCAAAAGGCATGGGTTATGCTGATCATTATACCCATAGACATTAATAAACAAAGGCCAATGACAATAGAATTGAGTGATAATTTAACCAATTGATTGAATAGCGAACATTGTTTGATTCTGGTCAACAAATTTTGAGATTAATACTTATTTAAAGCGAATGATAAATAGGGTCTGGCGACAAAAAATAACTGTGTTAGAATGCCAAATCACGTTTTCAGGCTCGATTATTTCTTCTTTCCATTTCGGATGTTGAATTGTCGGCTACATTTCAAGGGATCGAGCAGTTTATGACTGATCTGGCTTCATCTATAACTCCAATTAATATTGAAGACGAATTAAAAAATTCATATCTAGATTACGCAATGAGCGTGATCGTAGGCCGAGCATTACCTGATGTTCGCGATGGCTTAAAGCCTGTCCACCGTCGCGTACTTTTCGCAATGAGTGAGCTTAAAAACGATTGGAATAAGCCTTACAAAAAGTCGGCACGTGTTGTTGGCGACGTTATTGGTAAGTATCACCCTCATGGTGACACTGCGGTTTATGACACCATCGTTCGTATGGCTCAGCCTTTCTCTATGCGTTATCTGTTGATCGATGGTCAAGGTAACTTCGGTAGCGTCGATGGTGACTCCGCGGCGGCTATGCGTTACACCGAAATCCGCATGGATAAAATCTCCCATCAGTTATTAGCGGATCTTGACAAAGAAACTGTAGATTTTGTGCCTAACTATGACGGCACCGAGTTTATTCCTGAAGTAATGCCAACGCGTTTTCCAACCTTGTTGGTTAACGGCTCGTCAGGTATTGCGGTAGGTATGGCGACCAATATCCCTCCACATAACTTAAATGAAGTGGTGTCGGCTTGTTTAGCACTGATTGAGAATCCAGATCTAACCATTAACGAGTTGATGGAATACATACCGGGTCCTGATTTTCCTACGGCTGCAATGATCAATGGTCGTAAAGGTATTATTGATGCTTATCACACTGGTCGTGGCCGTGCGATTATGCGTTCTAAAGCCGAAGTGGAAACCGAAGACAATGGGCGCGAGCGTATCATTGTTCACGAGATCCCGTACCAAGTTAACAAAGCACGTCTGATTGAAAAGATCGCCGAGCTTGTTAAAGATAAAAAAATTGAAGGTATTAGCGGCCTACGTGACGAATCTGATAAAGATGGTATGCGTATTGTTGTTGAAATTAAGCGCGGTGAAGTCGGCGAAGTTGTACTTAATAACTTATACGCTCAAACACAGATGCAGTGCTCTTTCGGCATCAACATGGTGGCATTGACCAATGGTCAGCCTAAATTGTTTAATCTTAAAGAGATGATCGAGTGCTTTATTTTGCACCGTCGCGAAGTGGTCACACGCCGTACAGTATTTGAGTTGCGTAAGGCTCGAGATCGTGCACACATCCTAGAGTCTCTAGCGATTGCTTTGGCGAACATTGACCCAATCATCGCTTTGATTAAAGCCTCGCCAACGCCAGCCGATGCAAAAATTAAGCTTATTGCTGAAGGGTGGGACTTAGGTCATGTTCAAGGTATGCTTGAAAAAGCGGGTGATGACGCAGCACGTCCTGAATGGTTAGAGCCAGAATATGGTATTCGTGATGGTCGTTACTACTTAACTGAGCAGCAAGCGCAAGCCATTCTTGATTTACGCCTGCACAAGCTAACGGGATTAGAGCACGAGAAGATCTTAAAAGAGTACGAAGAGTTACTTGAGATCATCGCTGCACTACTTTACATTCTTCGCAGTTCAACACGTCTGATGGAAGTGATCACAGAAGAGCTTCAAGAAGTTTTAGAAAACTTCGGCGATGAACGTCGTACAGTGATCAATGCCAATGAAGTTGATATGAGTCTTGAAGACTTAATCAATGAAGAAGATGTGGTGGTTACACTGTCACACTTAGGTTATGCCAAGTATCAAGTCCTATCGGATTATCAAGCGCAGCGACGTGGTGGTAAGGGTAAGGCGGCGACAAAAGTGAAAGATGAGGATTTCGTTGAGAAGTTACTTGTTGCTAACACCCATGACACGATTCTTTGTTTCTCTGATTTTGGTAAGATGTACTGGCTGAAAGTCTACCAGTTACCGCTTGCAAGTCGTACTGCTCGTGGACGTCCAATCGTTAACCTCTTACCGCTGTCTGAAGGTGAACGTATTACGGCTATCTTGCCAGTTCGAGAATACGCTGAAGATAAGTACATCATTATGGCAACCTCTCACGGTACCGTGAAGAAAACGGCATTAACGGCATACAGTAATCCACGTGCAAACGGGATCATTGCAGTGAACCTAAAAGACGGTGACCAGCTGATTGGTGTCGATATTACCCACGGTAGTGACGACATCATGTTGTTCTCTAACGAAGGTAAGGTTGTTAGATTTAACGAAAAAGCTCGTAACTCAGAAACTGGCGAAGTTAAAATTGACCCTGAAACAGGTGAAGAGATCATTGCGCTACGTGCAATGGGACGTACAGCAACCGGTGTTCGTGGTATTAAGCTTGAAGAGGGACAGCGAGTTGTTTCTCTAATTGTACCTAAAGGTGAAGGCGATATCTTAACCGTGACAGAAAACGGTTATGGTAAGCGTACTGACTTAGCTGAATATCCAGCTAAGAGCCGTGGTACTAAAGGTGTGGTTTCAATTAAGGTTAGCGAACGTAATGGCGCAGTAGTGGGTGCTGTACAAGTTGGCGAAAACGATGAAATCATGCTGATCAGTAACAAAGGTACCTTAGTTCGTACTCCTGCAACGGGTGTTTCAAGTATTGGTCGTAACACTCAAGGTGTCACGATAATACGCACAGCAGAAGATGAAAAAGTGGTTGGTCTTCAACGTATCGATGAGATTCAAGAGCCTGCTCCTGAACTTGACGAAGAGGGTAATCCTATTATCCCTGCAGCTGTCGACGATGCAGTAGCGACAACATCAACGGATGAAACTCCTACTGCTGATGATACTCCAGAAGCTGAACCCGCTGAATAATTGCTAATTGTTTTAGCGATATGATTAACGGGCGTCCATTTGGACGCCCGTTTTGTTTCTGTTCTATAAAAAGTATTGAGTTATTTGAAAATAATCTAGGCAGCTCATCGAGTCCTATGACAATATGTTTCCATTGTGAATTATCACCCTTAAGGAGAAAGAAGTGAGCACGACATACAATTTTTGTGCAGGTCCAGCAATGTTACCCCAAGCTGTAATGCAAAAAGCACAGAGCGAGTTACTTGACTGGAATGGCCTAGGCACTTCGGTGATGGAGATAAGTCATCGCAGTAAAGAGTTTATCGCCTTAACAGAGCAAGCCGAAGTTGATTTGCGTGAATTGATGTCGATCCCCACCAACTATCATCTGTTATTCATGCATGGTGGAGGAAGAGGGCAGTTTTCTGCTGTTGTGAATAATTTTCTTGGTAATAAAGGAAGAGCCTGCTATCTCATCTCTGGCAGTTGGTCGAAATCAGCGGCTGAAGAAGCTGTTAAATTGACGAGCGATGCACAAATAGATAGTCTGAATATCGTTGAAGATGATAACGGCATCAATACCGTTGTTATGCCTGAGTTGTTAGGTAATAGCGATGAGTATCGCTATTTACATTACTGTCCAAATGAAACCGTAGATGGTATCGAAATTTTTGATGACATTGATTGCCCTTGGCCAATCATCGCCGATATGTCATCCAATATCATGTCTAGAGAGCTCGATGTGAGCAAGTATGGTTTGATCTATGCTGGTGCTCAGAAAAATATTGGCCCCTCGGGTTTGAGTATTGTCATTGTGCGTGACGATATGTTAACGCTACCCGCGTTACCTCAATCTTCTATTATGGATTACCGATTGGGTGTTAAGCATGGATCTATGTATAACACGCCCCCCACATTTGCATGGTATCTTGCAGCCGAGGTCTTTGCTTGGCTTAAGTCCATTGGTGGGGTGAATGCATTAGCTCAAGTTAACTTGGATAAAGCTAAGTTGTTATATGACGTTATAGACAGCGGTGATTTTTACTACAACACTGTTGCAGTGAAAAACCGCTCAGTGATGAATGTGACTTTTTACTTGAAGGATGAGTCACACAACGCTCAATTCCTTACTGAGGCTGCTGAAGCTGGTCTTGTGGCATTGAAAGGGCATCGGAGTGTCGGTGGTATGCGGGCGAGTATATACAATGCCATGCCGCTTGAAGGTGTTGAAGCCTTGGTGAGCTTTATGAAGGACTTTGCAGACAAGAGTAAAGTGTAAAGGCTCGAAATAATACCAATCAGTATAAGAAGTTGATCTACTTAGAGTGTTTTTTGGCAAACTAATCCAAGGCGAATGGATAACATAATGGTTGTTCCCTTATGAGTTCATTCAACGCTGAAGTAGGTAGCCAAAAACACTCCTTACAGGCGAGTTTTAGCAGTTCTGATCCTGTGTTAACGAGCTTAACCGTAGAATAACTATGCTCTACACTCGTTGCCTTGCCTCAGGACCGCTAAATTCTCGCTGAGCGATCAAATCTTTATACTGATTGGTATAAGTTCCTAGAACCTAGGTCCTAGGAACTTCATTTACCTGTTCTATAATATCTTTGCTATCGATTCAGCCAAGTAATCGACATTAACTAAACCAATACCTGCGATACTGATACGGCTAGAGTCCACCATGTAAATCCCATAATCATGCTGCAGTTGAGCTACCTGAACAGCATTAACGCCTAGGAAAGAGAACATTCCTTTTTGCTGAGCGATAAAATCGAAGTTACCTTGTACCCCTTTTTCTTTCAGCTTGTTCACTAACATGGCTCGGTTGCCATTTATTCTATCTCGCATGACTTTAAGCTCGTCTAGCCACTCTTGTTTCAGCTCGTGTGAGCCTAATATGGTTTCCACAATTGCGGCACCATGGGCTGGTGGCATGGAGTAAATGCAACGAATAACATAGAGTAACACAGAGAAGGCAACATTCACTGAGGCTGCATCTTTACCTATGATGGAGCAGGCGCCGATACGCTCTCTATACAAACCGAAGTTTTTTGAGCAAGAGCTACAAAGAATCATATTATCAACAGCGGCAGCCATCTTGCGTACACCGTAGGCATCTTCATCAACACCATCACCAAACCCTTGATAGGCCATATCGATGAGCGGGGTGAAACCTTGTTCTTTCGTTAGCGCTATTATTTGATCCCATTGCTGAGTGCTTAGATCCATACCGCTTGGGTTATGGCAGCATGCGTGTAGCAGCACAACATCGTCGGGCCCGACATTAGCCAATGTCGCCTTCATCTCATCAAATTTAAGACTTTTTGAGTCGTAATCATAATAGGGATAGGTTTTAACCGTAAGGCCGGCGGCTTCAAATAGACCAGTGTGGTTTGCCCACGTTGGATCGCTAACCCAAATGACGGCCTCACCACCTTGTGTGTTGTTACTGATACGTTTAATGAAATCGGCAGCAACACGAAGAGCCCCGGTGCCACCTGGTGTAGATACAGTGCGAATGCGATTCGCTAATAAAGCGGGGCTATCTTTCCCAAAAGCAAGTTCAGTCAATAGTGAGTTAAAGTCGGCAGATCCTGTTGGACCAATGTAAACTTTGGTTTCCTCGGTATCGATACGATATTGCTCTGCTTTTTTTACACAGGTTAAAATTGGGGTATGGCCTAATTCATCTTTATAAACGCCAACGCCTAAATCGACCTTATTAGTACGGGGATCTTCACGGTACTTGGTCATTAATCCTAGGATTGGATCAGAAGGCATAGCGGTGAGTGTGTCGAACATAGCTTGATTACCCTTATTTTAGTTTTTATGGCTAGAGTAGCCACTGACAGCTGTTACTCCATTACTTTAGAGTAACTTAATTCCTTTACTGAGCAATAGTGAATGGGGTGAAATGATAAAACAATTTATCTGGCATGTTTTCATTCCACTCTACAAAATGCACCAAGGTTGTTAATTAGACATACCTCAATTTATAACCATAAATATGACAGTTTTTCATTGAAATATGCCTATTTGAATGGAAATAGACATTGAGGTCCATAAAAATACAAAAAAGTGTTGAATAGTGGCGCTGGATCAGTAAATTTAGAACTACGAAGTTCAAACATCGGTTAAACGGAACACCATTTTGTCGTGATGGTGCTTGTCGTATCGTTAGAATCTGTTTGCCATGAACATCTATTGCTAACAAGTGGGTTGTTTGTCCCGCAATAATAAAGAAGCTATTTAATGAAGCAGCTACGTCTCGAGACTATCAACAAAGTACAGGGAACAGTCAATATCCCTGGTTCTAAAAGTATCTCCAATCGCGCACTTTTACTTGCCACATTAGCGAAGGGAACTACGATTCTCACTAACTTATTAGATTCAGATGATATTCGCTATATGTTAGCGTCACTGAAACAGCTAGGTGTCAATTATCGATTGTCAGATGACAAGACTGTATGTGAACTTGATGGGCTAGGTGCTTCACTGAACTCAGAAGCAGCACAGACCCTATTTCTAGGTAATGCAGGTACTGCTATGCGACCTTTGTGTGCTGCCTTGACCTTAGGCGAAGGCGAATTCACGTTAACGGGAGAGCCTCGAATGGAGGAGCGCCCAATTGGTGACTTAGTTGATGCATTGAGGCAGTTAGGGGCTGAAATTACTTATTTGAAAAATGAGGGCTTCCCGCCACTCACCATTAAGGCGACTGGGTTAAACGCGGGTGATGTTGAAATTGCAGGTGATCTGTCTAGTCAGTTCCTTACTGCGCTGCTTATGGTTGCCCCATTAGCCAAAGGTGATGTCAATATCAAGATTAAAGGAGAGCTAGTTTCTAAACCTTATATTGATATTACTATCGCCTTAATGGCCCAGTTTGGTGTCAAAGTGATTAATCATGACTATGAGCGTTTCGAAATAAAATTCGGTCAACGTTATGTTTCGCCGGGTAAAGTACTAGTGGAAGGTGATGCTTCATCGGCTTCCTATTTTTTAGCAGCAGCAGCGATTAAAGGAGGAGAAATTAAAGTCACAGGAGTAGGGCGCTTAAGTATTCAAGGTGATGTAAAGTTTGCCGATGTTTTGCAAAAAATGGGAGCAGACATTGAATGGGGGGACGACTATATTATCTCCCGAGTGTCAAAGTTACATGCTGTCGATTTAGACATGAACCATATTCCTGATGCCGCAATGACCATTGCGACAACGGCTCTTTTTGCCACGGGCACTACTCATATTCGTAATATTTATAATTGGCGCATAAAAGAGACTGATAGACTGGCTGCCATGGCCACAGAGTTACGTAAAGTCGGGGCTATTGTAGATGAAGGCAATGACTACATTAGCATAACACCCCCGACGAAACCTCATACTGCGGATATTGATACCTATAACGATCATAGAATGGCCATGTGTTTTTCACTGTTGGCCTTGGCCGATTGTGGTATCACGATTAATGATCCAGATTGTACTTCTAAAACATTTCCTAGTTATTTTGAACAGTTTGCGGCACTTGTTGGCTAAAACGACTGAACGTTTACATGCAAAATTGATACAGGCTATACGAGCTAAGTTTCAGGCTGAATGTGTTGGGCCTGAAACTTCTATCCTTGCTTGGTTTCTAAACTTCTGCTGAACTTGATCACAAATACTTGCCGCTTTCTGTTGTCAGATAGTTTATAATGCGCGCGCTCATTTTTCGTTATGGTGAACCTTATCGGGTCATGGGCTGCTAACTCATTTAAAAAATCTCATTTAAAAAATCTTAGGGAAGACGGATTTTACTGTGGAGAAATTTATGTCAGAACGGGCTCCTGTAGTCACGATTGACGGCCCTAGCGGTGCAGGGAAAGGTACAATCAGCCAATTACTTGCTCAACGTTTAGGTTGGAAACTATTAGACAGTGGTGCGATATACCGTGTCTTAGCTTTAGCTGCAATTCACCATCATGTGGAACTAGACAATGAGAATTCTCTAACTTTACTCGCCGCGCACCTGGATGTGCAGTTTATTACGAGTAAAGTTAACAAGGGAATTAAAGTTGTACTCGAAGGTGAGGATGTCTCTGGTGATATCCGCAGTCAGGAGTGTTCTAATGCGGCTTCTAGAGTCGCCGCATTCCCGAGAGTTAGGGAGGCCTTACTGCGCCGTCAACGGGCATTTAATGAATCCCCAGGTTTAATCGCCGACGGTCGCGACATGGGCACAGTTGTATTTCCAAGTGCTCCGGTTAAACTTTATTTAACAGCATCGGCTGAAGAAAGGGCCCAAAGGCGCTATAATCAGTTGCAGGACAAGGGCTTCGATGTTAATATCGGGCAGCTTTTAAATGAGATAAAAGAGCGTGATGATCGCGATATGAATCGCAGTGTTGCACCTTTGGTGCCCGCTGAGGATGCATTAATCATCGATACCTCTGGAATCGGAATAGAAGCAGTGCTCAATCTTGCATTGGCACATATAGAAACTAAATTATCTAGCGTGAGCTAATTCCGGCTTCGCTTTTACTATTCGTAACATGGATGATGCGAATAATTTTACTGACTCCACGTCCAGGATGGCCCGTGGTTTATTAAAGAAAGTAACTTAAACATGACTGAATCTTTTGCTGATCTATTTGAACAATCCCTTACTGAACTTGAGTTCCGCCCTGGTTCTATCGTAACTGGTATCGTTGTATCGATTAAAAACGGTATGGTACTAGTTGACGCGGGTCTTAAGTCAGAAAGCCCAATCCCAGCTGAACAATTCAAGAACGCTGCTGGCGAACTTGAAATTTCTGTTGGTGATACTGTGCACGTAGCGCTTGACTCTGTTGAAGATGGCTTCGGTGAGACTCAATTGTCTCGCGAAAAAGCTAAGCGTCACGAAGCTTGGATCGTTCTAGAAAAAGCGTACGAAGATGCTGAAACTGTAATCGGTATCATCAATGGTAAGGTTAAAGGCGGTTTCACTGTTGAATTAAACGGTATCCGTGCATTCCTACCTGGTTCTCTAGTTGACGTTCGCCCAGTTCGCGACACTGCTCACCTAGAAAACAAAGAATTAGAATTCAAAGTTATCAAGCTTGACCAGAAGCGTAACAACGTTGTCGTTTCTCGTCGTGCAGTTATCGAATCTGAAAGCAGCGCAGAGCGTGATGCTCTTCTTGAGAACCTTCAAGAAGGTCAAGCGGTTAAAGGTATCGTTAAGAACCTTACTGACTACGGTGCATTCGTTGATCTTGGTGGTGTTGATGGTCTTCTACATATCACTGATATGGCTTGGAAGCGTGTTAAGCACCCATCAGAAATCGTTAATGTTGGTGACGAAATCAACGTTAAAGTGCTTAAGTATGACCGTGAGCGTACACGCGTATCACTAGGTCTTAAGCAACTTGGCGAAGATCCATGGTTAGAAATCAGCAAGCGCTACCCAGAAAACACACGTTTGACTGGTCGCGTAACTAACCTAACAGATTACGGTTGTTTCGTTGAAATTGAAGAAGGCGTTGAAGGTCTTGTTCACGTTTCTGAAATGGATTGGACTAATAAGAACATCCACCCATCTAAGGTTGTTAACCTAGGCGATGAAGTTGAAGTTCTAGTGCTTGACATTGATGAAGAGCGTCGTCGTATTTCTCTAGGTCTTAAGCAGTGTAAAGTTAACCCATGGGATGACTTTGCAGATCGTTTCGCTAAAGGCGACAAGGTTACTGGTAAGATCAAGTCAATCACTGACTTTGGTATCTTTATCGGTCTAGACGGCGGCATCGACGGTCTAGTTCACCTTTCTGATATCTCTTGGAATGGTACTGGCGAAGAAGCTGTTGCTGAATACAAGAAGGGCGACGAGATCAACGCAGTTGTTCTTTCTGTTGACCCAGAGCGTGAGCGTATCAGCTTAGGCGTTAAGCAAACTGAAGACGATCCGTTCAATGCTTATCTTGCAGATAAGAAGAAAGGTGCTATTGTAAATGGTACAGTGACTGCAGTAGACGCTAAAGGCGTTACTATTGAACTAGCTGAAACTGTTGAAGGTTACCTACGTGTATCTGATATCTCTCGCGAGCGTATCGAAGATGCATCTACAGTTTACTCTGTAGGCGACGCTGTTGAATCTAAGTTCATGGGTGTTGACCGTAAGAACCGTACAATTAGCCTATCTATCAAAGCGAAAGATGAAGCTGACGAAAAAGAAGCTATGGCTAGCTTGAATACCAAGCAAGAAGATGACGTTATGAGCTCAGCTATGGCTGAAGCATTCAAAGCGGCTCGTAAGTAATTCGCCTGAAGTTCTGGGATGCTTGCATCCCTGTTAGGTGACTGTGTTAGGCTTGATAATAGAGGGTATAGGATGACCAAATCCGAACTGATCGAAAAACTCGCCATGAGGCAGTCTCAACTGTCGGCTAAAGAAGTGGAAAGTGCAATCAAAGAGATGTTGGAGCAGATGGCTGAAACATTAGAAGGCGGTGATCGTATAGAGATCCGTGGCTTTGGCAGCTTTTCTCTCCATTTCCGTGCGCCGCGTACTGGCCGCAACCCAAAAACTGGAACATCAGTTGAACTGGATGGTAAATACGTACCGCACTTTAAGCCAGGCAAAGAACTGCGCGAACGTGTCGATGCGATAAACGTTTAATCTACATTGTTTTAAAAGCCTCCGTAAGGAGGCTTTTTTATGCCTAATTGTCTAGGTATGAGTAGAATGTTGAGGCAAATTCTTGGATAATCAAAAGAAATCAATTGATGCATGGAGCGTAACGTGAAGTCTTTCATCATTACAGTGTTAGTCGCACTGTTTTTCTTTTTGGCTCTCATATTTGGTGCTCGTAACGAACAAATTGTGACGATCAGTTATTTCGTCGCTCAAGGTGAGTTCAGATTACCTATCGTGCTAGCGGTCGTGTTTATTGCCGGATTCCTTATTAGCTGGATCTTTGGTATGTACCATATCACTAAGCTTAAACTCGCACTTCGAGCTGCAAATAAAAAAATCCAACTTATTGACTCGAAAATAACTGAAGTCAGTACAGTACGGAATAGCGACGCTTAATATGCTAGAAATCCTATTTCTGTTACTTCCTATTGCTGCTGGCTACGGTTGGTATATGGGCCGTCGAAGCGTCAGGCAAAAGCAGAGTAGTGATCGAAAAAAGCTGAGTCGAGACTATTTTACAGGTTTAAACTTCCTCCTTTCTAATGAATCAGATAAAGCCGTTGATCTCTTTATCACAATGCTGGATGTTGATGATGACACGATAGATACACATCTTTCTCTTGGCTCCCTCTTTAGGAAACGCGGCGAAGTCGATCGTTCTATTCGTATTCATCAAAACCTCATAGCAAGACCGAGTTTAAGCACTGAGCAACGTGACATTGCCATGATGGAGCTAGGTAAGGATTATCAGGCTGCCGGTTTTTATGACCGCGGCGAAGAGATATTTTTAAACCTAGTTAAGCAGGACGATCATAGCGAAGAGGCTGAAGATCACCTTATCGATATCTACCAAATTACCAAAGATTGGCAGAAAGCGATCAACATTACCAAAACCCTCAAACGCAAACGGCAGCAAAGCCTACGACATAATACCGCTCATTATTATTGTGAGCTTGCTGCTGAGGAAACCGATAGCAGTACACAAGTAAAAATCTTATTATTAGCCATTAAACAAGATCCTGATTGTGGCAGAGTCATACTAACTCTTGCTGGTTTATATCTTGAACAGGGTGAACTGTCTAAGTGCAACGAGATGTTGATCAAGTTATTAGACGCCGATATAGAATTGATTCCGGATGCGCTATCTATCGCGAATCAAGCATTTATACAAAGAGGCGATCTCGGTGGATATTGCGAATACCTGCGTCAGGCTCTTGCACTCGGTGCAGGTGCAAGTGTTGCTATTAACTTAGCCCACAAGTTGATAGAGCAGGGCGACATTAAAGAAGCTGAAAAACTTATTCTGGATAGATTATACCGAAATCCTACGATGAAGAGTTTTCAACACTTAATGCAAATGCATGTACAGCAAGCAGAAGAGGGGCAAGCGAAAGAGAGTCTAACTATGTTAGAGAAACTTGTTGAGCAACAGATCAAATACCGTCCCGGTTATCGTTGCTGTGAATGTGGATTCCCTTCTCATAGTCTCTACTGGCACTGTCCCTCATGCAAAAACTGGGGAAGTATTAAGCGTATTCGCGGTTTAGATGGCGAATAAGCCTCTTTAGAACACTGAATTATTTATCATGATATGGATATTGAACGCCTATTCATGACACCACCTAACAATTAACAATATATTCCGCAAAGCAAATGGAGAGATAATGAGTAATAAACCGATTTTAGTTGCCTTAGATTTTGATAATAAAAATGCTGCTTTGCAATTAGTCGATAAGCTTGACCCTGAAATGTGTCGTTTAAAAGTGGGTAAGGAGATGTTCACACTCTTTGGACCGCCGCTGATCAAAGATATTCACAGCCGTGGTTTCGATCTCTTTTTGGATCTTAAATTTCATGATATTCCAAATACAGTGGCTAAAGCCGTTGCTTCAGCTGCCGAGCTAGGTGTGTGGATGACCAATGTTCATGCCAGTGGCGGACTTGCTATGATGGAAGCCGCTAAGAAGGCATTGATACCTTATGGTAATGAAGCACCTATGCTAATCGCTGTGACAGTACTAACTTCAATGAGTGATGAAGATCTTAAACTTATCGGCATCGATGTACCGGCTTTTGAGCATGTCCAACGTTTAGCTAAACTTACACAGAGAGCCGGGCTTGATGGTGTGGTATGCTCAGCCCATGAGGCTGAAGTGTTAAAAGCGTCTTTAGGTGAATCGTTTAAACTCATTACCCCTGGCATACGCCCAGAAGGTGCTGAGCAAGGCGATCAACACAGGATCATGACGCCACCACAAGCAATCGCAGCAGGCTCTGATTATTTAGTCATTGGACGACCTATTACTAAGGCCTCAGATCCGTTAGCGGCACTGACGGCCATTCATCAATCGATTTAAGCGAGTTAATGATGGCAAATGCATTTCAAGATCAGCTCCTCAAAGCGGGTCTGGTGAGTAAGCAGAAAGTACAGAAGGCAAAAACACAGCAGCGGCGCGATCGTAGAGCTAAAGTTGATGATGGCTCAGCAGAATTAAAGTTACAGATAGCTGAACAAAAAAATGTGCAAGCGGCTAAAGATAAGGCGCTAAACGAACAACGTTTTGAAGAAGCATCGGAGAAAGGACAAGTTCGTGGCCTAGTGACGGAATTTAAACGTCTAGCCCTTAAGTTACCTCAATATGCCGAGGTCAAATTTAACTTTACCCTCGATAATAAAATCTTCTCTTTGTATGTCGATGACAAGTTACAAAACCAGCTATTAAATGGACAACTTGGTATTGTACGCCACGAAGAGACCAGCTATCTTGTCCCGCATAAATTGGCTGAACGAGTCAATTTACTTGTGCCTCAGTGGTGTGGTTATCTGTGGATTAAGGATGATAATACTCAAGTTGTTGAAGAGGATGACCCATATGCAGATTATGTGATACCTGATGATTTGATGTGGTAAATTCGAACAATTAAAAAAGGGATATTCATCTATTGAATATCCCTTTTTTATTACTCGTTAATCTCGAAAAACGTTAGCGACCTGCACGTCTTAACGCGGCAGAGGTAAAGTCCTGACGAGTGGCTTTACCACCCCATTCCATAAACTTAGGCTCTTCGTTACTCAGTCCTGTAACGAGATAACGACCAGAGTCGAGATCATGCAATGTCTCTGCAACCATCCAAGGCGTATCTACGTCATAAAATTGGATATTGTGCGCTTCTGCCATTTTCCATAGCTGGCCACGATTATCGTAATGATCGATGACCGAAGCTCCCCAAGAATCTTCATCGATAAAGAGTGTTCGCTTAGAGTAGATATGGCGAGAATCAGCTTTAACATTTGCTTCCACTTCCCACACGCGGTGTAGTTCATAACGCAAATGCTCCGGATTAAGATGCCCTGCATCGATGATATCGTCATACTCTAGATCAGGATTGAGTAGAGCATAAGCATTATAAGGGATATAGATCTCTTTCTTGCCTTTTAGCGTCCATTCATACCTATCGGGTGAGCCGTTATACATGTCGTAATTATCCGTCGTCCTTAGGCCATCTGTTCCTGCACCAGGCCCGTCATAAGCTACATTAGGGGCACGCCTTACTCGGCGTTGTCCAGAGTTGTATACCCAAGCACGTCTAGCTTCTTTATACTGGTCTATGGTTTCATGGATAAGTAAAGCAGTGCCAGTGAGTCTGGCGGGGGCTGTGATACTTTGCAGGTAGTAAAACAGAACATTATCGTCTTTATCTGCATCTCTACCGCCATCTAAGTATTCTGGCCATACGAGCCTGTCGGTAATCTTTACAGGGACAAAGGCACCACCCGATTGAACAGGGATAGCGGTTGCAACACGAACTGCAGAACCTCCTCTAAAGCGAGTGATATGGTTCCAAACAACTTCTAAGCCATTGTTAGGAATGGGGAAGGGAATGGTTGTGTCAAAATCAGATAAACCATACCCACTTGCTACCAATGAGGTGTTTAATGCATTGCTCTTGATCACAGGATAGATAGACTCAGGGTATGCTACACTTCTGTGTGTCTTATAAACGGGCATCTTATAATCAGGAAACTTAGTAAACATGGCTAACTGACCAGGTGTTAAATTATTTTTATAATCCGCTAAATTCTTTGATGTAATAACAAACAGCGGCTTTTCATCGGCGAAAGGATTATCTGGACGGCCAGTATCACTACTCTTAGGCATGTTTTTACTATTAAGACCACCCGTCCAAGCTGGAATCGTGCCAGATTCATTCCCCGCTATTTCAGCACCGAGGGGGCTAAGTTGCTCGCCTATTTTATTTGCCTCTTCAGGCGAGACTTTAGCAACAGCATTAATACTCATAAAAGCTAATGGGACTAACAGTAAGTGATGGTATTTCATTGTTCTACTCCTTTTACGCAAAATTAATAGGAAATATCAAAGCTAATCGCTAAGAAATCTTTGTCTTGGAGTATGTTATGTGCACCACCAAAAAATGATTTATAACTTAAAGTCGCAGCATATTTCTGAAGATAAGAGCCTTCTATTGCAACACCAATAGCGCGGCTTCCTTCATTAAACTGACTTCCAGGATCTGGAGAGTTACCTTCAACATCATGTGACCAAGAAACTGTTGGTTTAAAAGAGATACCAGCAATTAAATCAGGGTATTCCCACACAGCGTTGATTCGATATCCCCATGCATTTTCTGTTGTGAATCCTGAATTTAGACAATCGGATCCAATAGCACCAGCGGCCACTAAATTTGCACAGTTTAAACCATTGCCTAAATCAAAATCGGCGAGCCCAAATACCGTATTTCGACCATACCTTTGGTTTGAATCTTCCACTCCATCAGTGTGAACAAATCCGATCTCTCCGATTAAACTCAATCTCGAAGCGCCCATAAACTGCTCAATGAACTGAATACCAGTTAATTGGATCTGGGTAACGTCAAATTCATCATAACCTTTGGCTACTGCGCCAGGTGCTACGGACAATACCCTAGGTGTGAAACGGAAAATGGGGGATTCACTTAACACACCATTTAGGATCTCTGCGCCATTAATTTGTACTGGCGTATTTGGCTTATAGGAGATCTCTCCAGAAACGGCAACTCCCTTAATATTGGTTGCGAAACTTGCACCAAATAATTGTAAATCCTCAGGATATTCTATTTGATAGGCAGGGTTTAAAGCGGATATTGCTCCCCCAGTTGGATCTAAGGAACTTGGGACAAATACCGCTGTGACTCCTGCAATGGTAGAGGTTGCACTGCGCACGGCGTTAATAAGAGGGACTCGTGAGTGGATATTAAGATAGTAGAGCCCAAACTCCGTATCATTTAGTGCTTCAGAGTAATACTTTACCGATAGACCATATTGACCTAAATTATCAGGTTCAACATCATCCCTACGTTTGGCATAGAAACCACCTTCCAGTGCAGCTCTGTCATTTACACTGATGGTGACGGCATTACATCCATCAGCAACAAAATCAGCACTTGAAAAAAACGTACCGCAGCCATCAATTTGAGTCTTTTCCCATTCAAATTGATAGAAAGCTTCCAAGGATATTGATTCCGTGATGCCTAATGAAGCGTAGAACATACCTACAGGTAAATATGCTTCTTTGAGCAAAGCCCCAGGACGACGAAAAGCACTAACATCAAAAGGATTTATAGAGCTTATTCCCCCCTGAATAAACGTACTTTCCCCCCAACTAATCACTTGACGACCGAGTCGAAGATCAAGCGGCATCTCACCGATATCAGTTTGAAGAAATGCATATGCATCAAGTAATGCTATGCCAGAAAATTTTGCATAATCGGCTGCATTATCATCATTAAGGGGGGTGTTAGGTATATAACCGTTAGGGGAGTTGCCATGAGGCCGGTCACCATTTTGTAGTTCATTATCAAACCAATATTTTATTCTCACAAAAGCACCAAAATTATTATGAGTGAGTAAAAATTCGTTCGAGCCTTTAATTATCTGTGAAAAAGTATCATATTGATCAAAGTTTAGATCACCATCATCGGTGGTCATTGTCGCACCCGTTCCACCATTCTGCTTACCAATAAAAGCGGGGTCAGCTTCAGTCATTCGCCAACTAGCACCTAATGAAATCTGTGAGTTAATTTGTAATGCGGTATCATTTTTTTCACCAAAATAGAAATCAGCAGAGTAAGCCGAACTGCATAACATACTGGTCAATATGATTAATACAGATTTTTTTAATTTCATGTCAAGTACCTTGTTATTATTATCACCTTTAACAACATACGAGCTTTTGATGTAAATAAAATATCAATCCGCGCCAAGTTCTTATCAATTAAGACAGACGTTTGTTTTATCGAATAATTTAGAAATACATTTTTTCTGTATTTATAGTCAACTAGCGACATTTTCGTAGAAATATAGGAAGAAAGGTGTTTTACGCTTAAATGTTATCGGGTTGTAGTTGTTTGTAGTGTGTGGCATCTTGATTGAATGAGGTTACCTACATCGATAGTGGTACAGGCTGAGAAACATATTTCAACGAAGATCCGTCAGTGATGCGCTGACTAGCAGCTATAATCTAAAAAGAGGTCGCTGTAACGAAAGTGTTAAATCTCTATTGTTACAATCTTCGCAGGGTAATATCAATCGGTATAAATAAGTATCTAAGCCCATTAAAACAATTAAAGAAGGCTGATTTTGGCAGAGTACTACTCAACATTAAGCGGATGGATAATCCCATTCTCCAGAGCGATGGATGCGTGTGGAATTGATACTGACGAAGCATTTATACAGTGTGGGATAGATCCTAATGCGGTAAAAGATCCTGAAGCTCGAATAGGCACGCAAAGATTTGTGGATCTTTTAGATTACTGTAACAAACTAAGGGATAGTGGCGACTTTTCAATTCAGGTTGGTCGGTATTTCCATCCTGGAATGTTTCATGCACTAGGCTATGCCATGATGACATCCAGTACTTTGAAAGATGCATTAGCTCGCATAGTGACCTATAAGCGAGTGGTATCAAATGCCTGTACATTGGAACTGGATGAAACGAGTGATCATCTGGTGTTAAAAATGATGGTTAGTACCTTTGACACTACCGGTCGTAAAGTCCTTAGTCGGGCGTCTACAGAGACATTTATGGCTATCGTTGTGCAGTTTACTAGAGAGCTTTTGGGGATCAATTTTAACCCTCAGCGATTGATTCTAGGCTATGATAAACCTCTTGAGTATAGTGGATATTTAACTGATTTTTTTAACTGTCCTGTTGAGTTTTCAGATGGAGATTCCTATATTTTCTTTGAAAAAGTACAAGCTGAAGAGTATCTCATCGTTGCAAACCCAATGATCAATGGTATACATGAAAAAATGCTGATTGATTTTTTGAGTCGTATAGACAGACACGATCTGACCTATGTGATAAAAAACAAGATTTATGAAATATTGCCTTTAGGAGCACCTTCACAACAGGAAATTGCTGAAAAGCTGGGCATGAGTTTACGTAATTTACAGAGAAAATTACAGGAGCAGGACACCTGTTATAAAACAATTTTAGAAGATACACGAAAATCACTCACATTAGATTATATTAAACAAGCTCATTTAAGTCTAAGCGAAATAGGCTATTTGGTTGGTTTCTCCAGTGTAGGCAATTTTAATCGCGCATTTAAACGTTGGACTAATTCAACGCCAGGAGAGTATCGAAGACAATATATTTCGGAAAAGAAAACTCTACTCTAAATATGTAAACTCCTCCAGATTCAGTTCAATGTCATTAACTCATAATGCTTCTATCTTCGCTTTTACATTCCAGCTTCCCTTGCCATTATCCGTTGACAAGCATTTGGCGCGTTTAGCGTATCAATTAGACAGTGAGTTTAGCAAACTGGAGTTCATAATGAATTTCTAATCTTGTTTATTCAAAAAACATTAAACTAAAAAATTTTTAATAAATAAACGAGATATTTCAGCAATTGTCTTGAGTAAAGGAAACAGAATGAGCGAGTTATTTGACAGTAAGATTGAAGATTTAGCTGACCTTATAGAGTCAAGTATGAAGAAGTATGGTAAGGCTCCTGCTTTTGAATGTTTCGGTCAAACACTCACCTTTGAGGAACTAGAACGCTTATCCGGATCATTAGCTTCTTGGCTCCAGCATAAATCAGGACTTGTTGCAGGTGACAGAATAATTATACAACTGCCTAATATTAATCAATTCCCAATTGCCGTTTTCGCTGCATTACGTGTGGGACTCGTTGTTGTTAATACAAATCCTCTGTATACCCCAAGAGAAATGCTGCACCAATTTGCCAATTCAGGCGCAAAAGGGATCATTATCTTACAGGATCTTTTGGGTAAGCTTAATGAAGTGATAGATAAAACACGCATTGAAACAGTGATTGTGACTCATTCACATGATCTTATCTCAAAAAAACTTGCCACATCTCAATGTGGGATTAGCTTTATGGAGGCGATTGCTCAAGGCGAGACTCTGAAACTTAACCCCAGATTTAATAAGGATTTAGATGATACTTGTGTTATTCAATACACTGGGGGAACGACTGGAAAATCTAAGGGAGCCTGTTTAACTCATCGAAGTATCTTAAGTAATGTAGGCCAGTTCTTTGAGCGTATCGACGCTAAGTTAGAGGAACAAAATGAAATATTTGTCTGCCCTTTACCGCTTTATCATATCTATGCCTTTGTGGTGAATATGATCATGCTGTTTAGTAAAGGCAATCTGAATCTGTTAATCCCTAATCCGAGAGATCTTGACGCCCTAGTTAACAGCATTGGCGATCATAAGATCACGGGTTTTAGCGGTATCAACACTCTTTTTGTCGGTCTCTGCCAGCATTCAGGTTTTAAAGCCTTGGATTTCTCTTCTCTTAAGATGACCTTCTCAGGAGGGTCGGCTTTGACAATGCACGCAGCACAAAGTTGGCAAGCAGTGACCCAATGTACAGTCAGCGAAGGGTATGGACTGACTGAAGCCTCACCAGTGGTGTGCATGAATGAACCTGGCAATGAACAGTTGGCTTCTGTGGGAAGACCTTTAATAGACACTAAGGTGGAGATTTGGGACCGTGATGACACAAAACTGGCTATCGGTGAGCAAGGCCAAATAGTGGTGAAAGGTCCGCAGATAATGAAAGGGTATTGGTCGCTACCTGAAGATACTAAGAGGGCGATGTCAAAAGATGGCTATTACCGAACTGGAGACGTGGGAGAAATAAGGCCCAATGGCTGCATTAAAATCGTCGATCGTCTCACTGACATGATCATCGTATCGGGCTTTAATGTTTATCCAAATGAGATAGAAGAGGTGCTGGTGAGTCATCCAAGTATCAATGAGGCTGCCGTTGTCGGAGAACCTGACGGCAAATCAGGGGAACGTGTATGTGCCTATGTCACCGTCTTAGACCGAAATGTAGAAATGTCAACTTTGCTTGATTACTGCCGAGAAATGTTAACAGCCTATAAAATACCCAAACGAATTATTTTTATGGAGTCATTGCCAAAAACCACTGTGGGTAAAATTTTGCGTCGGGAGCTGAGACAAACTTAAGTTATCCATGTAGCTCACCTGAACTGAGGTAATTTATCAGTTTTGTCGTCAAATATGTAAAAAAAACTTCCATTTACCACATTTTTTGGTGTAGATTAAAACAACTGTTTTAATCTCACGTTTGAGAAATAATAATGAATCCTTACCAAGCTCCGTTAGCTGAAATGAAATTCCTATTAGATAAGGTGTTTGATGCACCTCAAACATGGGCATCGTTACCAGACGTAGCCGAAAATGTCGATCTAGACACTGCTATTGCGATAATGGACGAAGCAGACAAAATTAGTCGTGAACTTATCCATCCTATTAACCGTAGCGGCGACGAGCAAGGTGTTGTACACCAAGATGCTAAGGTGATCACACCAAATGGCTTTAAAGAGGTCTATAACCAGTATGCTGAAGGCGGTTGGGTCGGTTTCTGTGGTGATCCTGAATTTGGTGGTATGGGTATGCCTAAAATGCTCGGTGTGTTAGTTGACGAGATGGCATACAGTGCATGTAACTCGTTCACACTTTATGGCTCTCTCACTGCAGGTGCAGCCTTGTGTATCAATGCCCACGGTAGCGAAGAATTGAAAGCAAAATATCTGCCGATGATGTACAGCGGTGAGTGGGCAGGTGCTATGGATATGACAGAACCTCAGGCAGGTTCAGATCTGCGTAATATCCGCACTAAAGCAGTCCCTAATGAGGATGGCAGTTATAACATTACCGGTAGCAAAATTTTTATTACCGGCGGTGATCATGACCTGACTAAAAATGTTGTTCACCTAGTACTGGCTAAACTGCCTGACTCCAACGGTATCTCTTTATTTTTAGTACCTAAGATTAAAGTGGATGATCAAGGTCACTTAGGTGAAGCCAACGGTGTGACCGTCGGCTCTATTGAACACAAGATGGGGCTAAAAGCCTCTGCGACATGTGTGATGAATTATGATGATGCCCAAGGTTTTCTGATTGGCAAACCTAATCGCGGCCTGGTTTGTATGTTTACCATGATGAACTATGAACGTTTAGCGATTGGTATCCAAGGTCTAGGTACATCCCAAGCGGCATATCAGATGGCTGCAGATTATGCTAAAGAGCGCGTACAAGGTGTTGCCGCTGGCGGGTCTTTAACTGGCGCGACTAGCGATCCAATTATTGTACACGGTGATGTACGCCGCATGTTGCTCAATATCCGTGTATTAACCGAAGCTGGGCGTGCCTTGTCAGTGCTAACCGGCCAACAGCTTGATATCGCTAAATATGGTGAGGGCGCAGCACAAGCTAAAGCAGGTCGCTATGTCGGCTTACTGACGCCGGTTGCTAAGGCTTTCTTAAGTGATCGGGGTTTAGAGGCTGCGATCACCGCCCAACAGGTTTTTGGGGGACATGGCTATATTCGCGAAACGGGGATTGAGCAATTAGTTCGCGATACCCGTATTGCTCAGATCTATGAAGGCACTAATGGTATTCAAGCGATTGACTTCCTTGGTCGTAAAGTAACTGGGGATAACCTAACAGCATTAACAGAGTTTGTTGCTGAATGTACTGTAAAGCTGACTTCATTAACACGAGTTGATGAAAGCCATAAAGCCAAGGTAATCGCACTATTTGAAGAGTTGATGGCAGTTGCTAAGCTAGTCAATGACAAAAAGTTAATTCAGCCTGCTATTATCAATACTTGTGCTGTCGATTTCCTCGATGCCTTTGGTCACGTACTCTACGGATATTTCTGGTTACTTATGTCAGATGTGGCATCGAACGAGTCTGACTCTGAATTTGCTAGCCAAAAACGTTATTTAAGTGATTTTTATATTGCTAAGATACTCCCTAAAGCAAACTATCATTTAGCTCAGGTACGTGAAGGTGACAGCACTGTGATGAGCATTCCTGAAAACTTATTCTAGATTCACTGTACAGCTTGATGTAGAAGACATAAAAAGGCGAACCTTTCGGTTCGCCTTTTTCGTTTCTTATGGCATGGGTGTATTTGAAGTCGTTGACGTGGTATTCACTGCAGCAGGCGTATAATCGAGTATCGTTTGCAGAAAAAGAGCACTGAAAGGGGCTATTTGTTCTTTTTTCTCAAGGGGACTCTGACCATTTTCTAGCACCACAAATAGGGTATCGTCGAAATAGGGTTTCTTAATAAAACCTGCCAGATTATCAACTCCCTGCATAGAGCCTGTTTTTGCATACACATAGTTAACTAAGGGTTTTGTACTGAAATATGATTTGTATTTTAGGGTCCCACTAACCCCTGATATAGGTAAGGAATCGATTAATCCTATAAATCGTTCATCAGTATAAAGTAGACTCAGAACCTGACTAAGTTGTTTTGCGCTGATTAAGTTATAACGCGACAAACCTGAACCATCGACAATTTGAGCATGGGTCAAGTTAACCCCCTCTTGAGTGAGTATCTCCCGCATCGCTCTACTGCCATTCTTGAAATTTCCTGTTTGTTTAAAATAGGACTGACCTAGCTGTTTTAATAAACTGTCGGCGATCAGGTTATCTGATTTCAACAACATGGTATCTAAGAGCACTGGCAGTGTTTTAGAACTGTGCTGGCCAATCAAACTGGTATGCTCAGCAAGTGAATGAGAGACAAAAATGTCACCGGTTATTTTGATTTGACTGCTGTTAATTAACTGTTCAACTGTGTCTTTAGCAAATAATGAAGGATCGGTGATCGCTATCGCGAGCTTAATATCTTTGTTACCCGGATAACAACCACTGAGACTAAATTCATTATTAGCTAACCGTTTTAGATCTAAATCACAAAAGGTCTCTTTCTTTGTTTTATCGAACACCGCAGTGTTGTGGATCTTAATCGGCAGAGATTGAGAGAACACCAGCTGGCTTTTTTCACTGGCAAGTTTTGTTTTCAATTGCCCATGAATACAATTTTGATTGATCACAAAACTTGAGACTGGCGCGGCAAAACAGATCCCTAAATCATCCCAGACCCAACCCGGAGCCTGAAGCTGTTCATCAGTGTTACCTACCAGATAAAGATTACCTTCGATTAGGTTAAGACCCTGATCCGACAGTTGTGTTAATAGATCATTAATATGCTGACGAGTCAGAGTCGGATCGCCACTGAACTTTAGATATAGATCACCGGGAATTTTACCGCCACGGATTGGAAAATGTGAATATAGTCCAGTGTGAAACCTAAAATCTGCTCCGAGGTATGCTGTCGCCGCTACTGCCGTGAGTAATTTTTGCGTACTCGCAGGTAAGAGTAAGGTGTCGGCATTCTCTTCATAAAGCAGTTCACCTGTGATTAAGTTCTTAGCATAGAGTGCCGTATGTGAGTGAAGTGGTTTTATTTTTCCTAGGATATTAGTAAAGTAATCATTCGCAAGCAGGGGAGATGAAATCAAGTAGGAAAGTAGGGCGAATTTTGACAGAGTTCGAATGAGGCACATAGTTGTTGGACTCTAGATGAATAGTTGATGTCATGGTGCACCTTGGCACAAGAAATTGCTTGGAACGAGAATCTCATTCAGCGGCGTAACCCGTTAGTAAACGGGAGGGTAAACTCACTATTCAAAGGGGCTATCTGCTTATTCGTCTTTTTCCATTAATCGATATAGACGTAAAGTGACAAAGCTCACCAGTCCAATAAATAGCGGTAAAATGAACAAACCTAGCTCGGCTTTAAAGTGAAAAATCCCCCAAGCGATAAAAAGTGTGAATACCAAAGTGAGCAAAATTTTGAGGTTCATATTAAATGATACAATTTTTAAGTTAGACAATTATGGTTAGTTTAACGAAATTGGTGATCGAATGCCGTGATAATCCGCAAATCAGCACACTTTTATAATTCTGATTAGTTATTGTACAAAAATAGTACGAAACTTAAGGTGTTAGCTTAGCTATTGATAGAAAAGCCTTGCTGAAACGGCTTTAAATCGGTAATTTCTTTCTCTTATGATTCATTAAAGGGATCGACATGCCACACATTCGTTTACGAGGGCTGCCAGAAGCAGCTGTCATTGACCTTAGTCGCAGCTTACTTCGTGACCTAGCACAGATCTGTAATGTGAACCAGCAAGGGTTTACGTTAGACTGGGTACCGAGCGTCAGTTATCGTGACGGCATGTCAGACCAAAGTATCACACAAGTTGAGATACTTTGGTTTCCAAAAGATCCCCATACGCACCAATTAGTTGAATGTGCTATCCGTGAGGCTGTTACCTTGGTTTATCCGGAACTACAAAGTCTATCGATAATGTTTATCGCATTAGATCCTAGTACATACTACCGAAATGGTGTGCATTTTTAAGGAGATATCCTTGCTGGATAAGCTTGGTGGAATACCGTTACAGCCAGAAGCTATTCGTTGGTTGCTGACCCCAAAATGCCTTAAGGCTGAACTACTGACATCTATCGCAAATGCGAAAAATGCTGTCTATATTTCAGCGCTCTACTTAGAAGACGACGAGGCTGGCCGTGAAATACTGGCAGCCCTGATGCAAGCTAAAGATCAAAATCCGGCATTAGACGTTAAGGTTCTTGTCGATTTTCATCGTGCTCGTCGAGGTCTTATCGGTCATAAAGGGGATAGTGGCAACTACCTTATGTACCGAAAGGTTAATGCAGAAGCTAAACACCCAATTGAGATATTAGGTGTGCCAGTTAAGTCTCGTGAGTTTATGGGGGTGCTGCACCTTAAAGGGTTTATTATCGATGATACTGTGATCTACAGTGGGGCTAGTATCAATAATATTTACCTTCATGAAAACGAAAAATATCGATTTGATCGTTATCATGTGATTGAATCTGCGGAACTGGCTCGCTCAATGCGACAAATGATCCAGACTTATTTAGTTGAAGATGTGGCCGTTTGCTCGTTGACGCAAGATAAAGATTCTGAACAGTTACCAGAGAAAGTCGACATACGCAGTTTGAAAACTCGACTAAGTAAAGCCGGTTATCAGTATGAACAGACGCGTATTGGCAATCGAATCACGCCAGTTATGGGTTTAGGTCGTAAGAAAAATAAGCTTAATAAAATAGTTGTCGACTTGGTTGCGGAATCAAAAGAGTCGCTCTTTATCTGCACTCCCTATTTCAATCCACCTTATATTTTAGCCCGCTCACTGGCAAAGCATCTGCGTGATGGTAAGCGTATTGATATTGTTGTTGGTGACAAAACCGCAAATGATTTCTATATCCCCCCAGAGCAAGATTTCTCGACCATAGGGGCTTTACCCTATCTGTATGAGCAATCTTTGCGTAAGTTTGCCAAGAAACAGCAGTGGGCCATTGAAAATGGTCAGTTAAATATCCACCTTTGGAAAGATGGGATCAACAGTTATCACCTTAAGGGGATCAGTGCCGATGGCAGACGCCATCTGATCACTGGTAGCAACTTAAATCCTAGAGCTTGGTCATTAGATCTTGAAAATGGGCTATTAATTCAGGATGAAAATGGGTGTTGGCAGGAGCAGTTTGAAGCCGAACAGGCGCATATTCTGCAGCATACTGAACGTCTATACCACTACAGCCAAATAGATACGTTAAACAGCTACCCAGCGCCAGTACGTAAGATTATGACACGCATTCGTCGCCTCAAGGCTGACTTTTTACTGCGTCGAATTTTGTAATTAATGGTTTAAGGTTCCTAGTTTCTAGGCCCTAGAAAAAGAAAGGCGAGGATAATCCTCGCTTTTTTATGTCTGGAACATTTATGACTATCGTCCATGGATGGATAACGATAGGCGTTATGTCTGGAACATTTATGGTTTTTGATTTTATAAAGAACGTCCATGGATGAATAACGATAGGCGTTATGTCTGGAACATTTATGGCCTTTGATTTATAAAGAGTGCCTTACGACGTTATACCAATCAGTATAAGAAGTTGATCTACTCAGAGTGTTTTTTGGCAAGCTAATTCAAGGCGAATGGATGACATAATGGTTGTTTCCTTATGAGTTCATTCAACGCAGAAGTAGGCAGCCAAAAACACTCCTTACAGGCGAGTTTTAGCGGTCCTGATACTGTGTTAACGAGTTTAACCGTAGAATAACTATGCTCTTCACTCGTTGCCTTGCCTCAGGACCGCTAAACTCTCGCTGAGCGATCAAATCTTTATACTGATTGGTATTATCTAGACTTCAAATGCCGACAATAGTACTAAAACAACCGTCTCTATTTTTTGATCTAACTCTTCACCTTGTGGAATCGGCTCTTGTGCTATCACCTGTGGCCAAAACAGTGAACCCTGAAACAAGCTGGTATAGATAGTGGTGATGACGTTAAGGTCTGTCTGTTTCATTTTTCCTGCTGCCATGGCAGCACTAAACCATTTCGTGACGGCTTTGGTGCTATAGAGGCTAGCAATCAATTTACGCGCCATCTCTGGCTGCCGCAGAAATTCCAGCAAAATTGTACGAGCTAAGGGGATACCACAGGTGTTGTAGATACTGTCAGCTTCCTTGTTGATAATGGTAATCAACTGTTCTTGCACACTCCGATCGGAATCGAATGAATAGCTGATGGTTTCATCAATTGATGATTGAATGACGGTTAATACCGATTCAAATAACCCTTCTTTACTCTCAAAGTGACGGTAAAGAGTGCGTTTTGAGACCTGTGCAGTGCTGCAGAGTCTGTCCATGTTAGCAGCAATAAACCCATGATGTATGAACTCCTCTTTTGCCGCTTTAATGATGTCCAGACGTTTCTGTTCTGAGCGTGTCATGACGTGTCTCCCAACTATCTTAGTAGATTTTAACAAGCGAGATCCCAAAAGTAAACTTTAAAGTATACCTATGCTAAAAACAGGAATAATATAAACCCAAGAGTTTACTTCTGTAGGAAATGTTCAATGAAATAAACTCTTAGGATAGATAATTGCCTTTCAATGGTCACAACTGATCCCGAGTTAGTGAATGGATCGCTCAGTGGAGAAAATGGTGAAAACTAATCTACATATACCTGCATCGATTAAGGTCAATGCGCTAGCAATAAGCATCGTGATGTCTGTTCTATTACTGAATGGCTGTGGCAAAGAGGAATCATCGAACCTTATTGCACCAGTGATAAAACTTGCCCTCACTGAAATAGTTTCTGAGCAAGCAGCGGACGATCTCAGTTTTAACGGTGTTGTTCGTGCTGCTGAACGTGCCGATTTGTCATTTCGAGTGAATGGACGGTTGATCGATATTTTTGTCCGAGAGGGCGATCATGTACAGCAAGGGCAAGTATTGGCACTGCTTGACCCGAGTGATACGAGTAATGCATTGGATTCAGCCTTGCTGGAGCAAGAGAATACTCGTCTAGAATACACCCGTGCTCAGGCAATTTTTGATATAAGCCAAGCCATTTCAAAAAGTGATCTCGATACCATAAGCACTCGTTTCGAACTGGCGAAAAACAGAGTCGTTGATGCCACACTTCAACTGGAATATACCAAATTAACAGCTCCATTTAACGGCATTATTGGCCGAAAATTGGTCGACAACTATATCCAGATCCAAGCCAATGTGCCAGTACTCACTTTACACGATCTCAATGACTTAGAAGTCGTGGTTAATATTCCACATAAAATCATGCTTTCAAGTCACAACGCCACTAAAGCAAACGCAGAGTTGTCAGCGATTAATGGACAAATATTCCCACTGGTATTGCGGACGTACGGTACCCAAGCTGATCCTGTTTCTCAAACCTATCCAGTGGTATTGGGTTTTGAAGATCTCAAAGGCTTTCGAGTACTGCCGGGCATGGCGGTTAAAGTGACACCCGTTAATACCGACACCAGTTCAATGTCGTTGGCTCTCACCGTGCCATTAACTGCAGTGGTGCCAGATAATCAAGGTAAGCAATTTATTTGGGTGGTAAACAGTGAAAATATAGTAGAGAAACGCTTTATCCTTGTCGGTGCATTAAGCAAAAATCGTATTCAGATAAAAAGTAATCTGGCTGTGGGGGAACGGGTGATTATCGCTGGCGTGTCTAGTGTGAAAGAGGGCATGGAAGTACGTCCATATATCACTGATAATACTGGAGTCTAATCGATGGATATTGCACGTTACACCATCGCCAAACGCACCAGTGTTTGGGTATTGATCGTCATGATTTTGCTTGGCGGTTATATTAGCTATCTAAAGCTGGGTCGTTTCGAAGACCCTGAATTTGTGATCCGTCAAGCAGTGATCAATACCGCATATTCAGGTGCTACAGCACAGGAAGTTTCTGATGAAGTCACTGACGACATTGAAGGGGCTGTACAGTCACTGCAAGAACTCAAAGAAGTGAAGTCGGTGTCTAAACAAGGCATGTCAGAAGTCACGGTCGAAATCAAACTTGAGTTCGCCAAGAGTAGTGCAGAATTACAGCAGGTGTGGGATAAACTCCGCCGTAAAATCTCAGATGTGCAGCGGCAGTTACCACCAGGGGCAGGACCCTCTATCGTTAATGATGATTTCGCCGACGTCTATGCACTTTTCTTTGCCGTCACTGGAGAGGGTTTTACCGACAAGCAACTTCAAGACTATGTGGATACACTTAGACGTGAATTGGTACTTGTCCCCGGTGTGGCGAAAACCGCCACATTAGCAGAGCAACAAGAAAGCATATTTGTTGAGATCTCCAGCGAACGTCTGGCAAAATTCGGTATATCGGCGGAAAAAGTCTACCAAGTATTGCAAAAACAGACCATGGTTACCGTATCAGGCAGTATCGAAACCACTGCGATGCGTATTCCAGTTATCCCCATTTCAGGCGTTAACACCTTTAGGGATTTAAAAAACCTGCAAATTGGCATAGGTGAAAATAATACCGTGCTGCGTTTGGGGGATATTGCTGATGTGGTCCGTGGTTACCAGGTGCCTGCACCCATGCTGATGCGTTATCAGGGACAACGTGCGATAGGATTTGGGATCTCTAATGTTACCGGTGGTAATGTGGTTGAGATGGGAAATGCGGTAAAAGCGCGCATTGCCGAGTTAGACGCTCAACGTCCTTTAGGCATAGATCTGAATGTTATCTCTATGCAGTCAGACTCAGTTCGAGCTTCCGTCGCGAACTTTATCAATAACTTGATCGCAGCAGTCATCATTGTATTTATCGTGCTGTTGCTTTTTATGGGTCTGCGATCGGGGGTGATCATAGGTTTTATTCTTATTCTTACCGTCGCTGGCACCTTGTGCATCATGTTGATTGATAATCTGGCTATGCAACGTATCTCACTTGGTGCCTTAATCATTGCTTTAGGGATGCTGGTTGATAACGCGATAGTGGTAACCGATGGTATTTTGGTTCGTATGGGAAAAAATCCCGATGAAGATCGACAAGTCATTGTTTCTGACGTCGTGAATGCCACTAAATGGCCTTTGTTGGGCGGCACGCTAGTTGGAATTTTTGCGTTCAGTGCCATTGGATTATCGCCATCGGATATGGGGGAATATGCAGGCTCACTGTTCTGGGTTATCCTCTACTCCATGCTTCTTAGCTGGGTATTTGCCGTCACTATTACGCCTATGCTCTGTTATGATTTCTTGAAAGTCAAAGCTGCCAAAGTGAATCAAACGCCGGGTTTCATGGTCACGAAGTACACCTTCCTGTTGAAATGGGTGCTAGCACACCGAACTTTGAGCTCGTTGATGCTATTCACTACTTTGGTCATTGCTGTGTGGGGCGTTCAATTTGTACCACCGGGGTTTATGCCTGAATCTCAGCGGCCACAATTTGTCGTGGATGTGTACTTACCTCAAGGTTCAGACATTAAACGCATGGAAACACTGGTTGCAAACATAGAACAAGACATCATAGCCAAAGATGGTATCACTAATATCACCAGTTTTATCGGCGGTGGTGCGCTGCGATTTATGTTGACCTACTCTCCTGAACCTCGTAACCCAAGCTATGGTCAACTGCTGATCGACATCGATGACTATAAAAAGATTGCTCCCTTGATCGGTGTTCTTCAAAGTGAATTGGATACTAAGTATCCCGATGCGTCAGTGAAAGTGTGGAAATTTATGTTGGGTCGTGGCGGAGGGAAAAAGATAGAAGCAGGCTTTAAAGGCCCTGACAGTCGCGTACTTCGTCAACTTGCCGAAAACGCTAAGAGTATCATGCTCAAGGACAGTCAACTGATTGCAGTGCAAGATGACTGGCGTCAACAGGTACCTGTATTGCGTCCAGTGTATTCCTCAGAAGAAGCACAACGTTATGGCTTGACGACTCAAGAGATCAATCAGGCAATTGCGCAAACCCTGACAGGGAGAAGTGTTGGAGTGTACCGTGAAGGAGATGATTTAATCCCGATAGTGGTACGTGCGCCCGAAAGTGAACGTACTCATCATCGGGCGATAGAAAACACTGAAGTGTTTAGCCACACCTTGGGAGGATTTATACCTGTGAGTCAATTGGTGGATTCGGTCAATGTGGTGTATCAAGATGATATTTTACGTCGTATTGACCGTATGCCAACGATTTTGGTGCAAGCCGATCCAGCGCCAGGTGTGTTTACGACTGATGCATTCAACAAGATCCGTCCTGAGATAGAGGCTATCGAACTGCCACCGGGTTATGAGCTGAAGTGGTATGGCGAATATAAGGCATCGAATGATGCCAACGAAGGCTTGATTATTTCGGCGCCTTATGGTTTTGCAGCGATGATCTTATCGGTGATCTTCATGTTCAACGCTCTGCGCCAGCCAATTATTATCTGGTTAACGGCCCCATTGGCCATCATTGGAGTCAGTGTGGGGTTAGTGCTCTTTCAAACGCCATTTGAGTTTATGGCTATCTTAGGTTTCCTGAGCCTTATCGGTATGATGGTGAAAAATGCCATCGTATTAGTAGATCAAGTGGATGTTGAGGTAAGCAACGGCAAGGCGGCATATCAATCGATTATCGATGCTGCTTTGAGTCGTGCCCGGCCAGTAATACTTGGTGCTCTGACCACGATATTGGGTGTTGCGCCTCTCTTGATTGACCCATTTTTCAAGAGCATGGCGGTTACCATCATGTTTGGTTTATTGTTTGCCACCATACTGACGCTAGTGGTTATCCCACTGTTTTATTCTATCTTTTTCCGAGTTAAGAGTGAAACGGCACACTAGCTAGTCAATATCTGTATTGCATTAAAAAAGGAGCCTTTCGGCTCCTTTTTGTTTTACGCTTGTGTACTTAATTAACCAAAATGATACCAATTACATTAAATATCTGTTCATTCAGCGGGAATTCAAAGCGCTGAAGGCAAGGCGGATGATTGAAGCTAATAGTTATTCTATATCTAAATCATTCAACACAGTATCCAGGGCTTTGAAACCCGCCCTACGGGAGGCTCTCAAACATTCCACTTCTGCTTTGCATTGACTTACAAGGGAATAGCCATTCTTTCATCAATGCGCCTTGAATTGAAAAGTTTGAGCGCCTCTGAATTGACAACATATTTAATGTAATTGGTATGATACATGGAGAAACGGCTCTTTGCTTTAACACTAAGAGAGTGGATCCCGGTGACCCGTTTGCTCTTGCCATTAGCGTCAGCGCAGCGCTCCGTAGTCGCTCGCGACGTTCATCTCTGTCTTTTACTTAGCAGTGAGCCCGCGAACGCTCTCGAAGGCACGCAGTGCCGTCCTAGCAGGGTGAAGCCCGTTCTTCTTAGCTCTTACCCGTATACCAGTAGGCGCAGGCTATTCCGTCAGCGCAGCGTTCCGTAGTCGCTCACGACGTCCTTCTCAGCTTTTAAAGCACTGCCATGTCTGTTTTATCGATATCAGTACTGGATTTGGCGGCGCTTAATGCAAGAATGACCAAGATCACCATCATGGCACACAAGACACCAATACTTAGCTGACCATGCATAGGCACTAACGACATAGAAAGCGCTGCCAGACCAGCTCCAAAGTTCTGCAAACCACCTAACAAAGCGCCTGCAACTCCTGCATGGCTAGGAAAGGGCTCTAGAGCTGCCGAAGTCAACACCGGGAACAGGATACCAGCACCACTAAAAAACAGCACCGAACCGACCAGTAAACTCCAACCTATGACCAGATTTGAAAAGCCTGGGATCAGTATAAAGAGCGCACCAGCACCGAGTAACGCCACACTGTGATACATGCCCTTAGTGTTATCCTTAAGCCGTCCTGCATAATATGCACCTGCTAGGTAACCGGGTATGGGAGCCACAAAATAGCAGCTCACCCAAAATGGAGAGAGTTTAAGCACCTGCCCATAAAATACACCTGCAGCGGCTTCAAAAGCGGCAATACCGGCAAATGTCGCGACTAAACAGATTAAGTAACTCTTAAATTTCTTATTGGATAACACAAAGCGATAAGATTGGGCTACAGGTTCTGGTTTACGCTTCGTCGCCGGCAGAGACTCATTAAACTTAACTATGATCAACAGCACCACAAGTAAGCCAAATACAGCCAAAAGTTCATATACCGATTGCCAGCCGAAATAATGGGTCATTAAACTGCCGACAAAGGGAGCGACAAGTGGAGAGAACACCACAGCCATGGAAACGACACTGTTAAATCTTACTAATGGCTCAGCGGAATAATGATCCCTTGGAATGCTCCTGCAAAGGGCGCCGGCACTGGCTGTTCCCGCTCCTTGCAGTAACGTGGCAGCAATAAGTGCGTTATAACTGGTCGCTACACTGGCAACGATAGCGCCTACAACAAAGAGTGATAAGCCAAAAATCAGTACAGGTTTACGTCCAAGCCTATCTGATGCTGGGCCATAGACAAACTGTAGCAATCCGTAGGAGAGTAGATAACAAGCCATGATAGCTTGAAGCTGACCAGTGTTAACGCTGAAACTCTTTGCAATATCAGGTAATGCAGGAACAAAGATAGTCTGTGCCATCTGTCCACAAGCGACCATAATAACAATTAATAATATGAGTGAAGAGAAGCCTTGGTTTTGATTGCTAAGGTTTGACGTCTTCTGAGGGCCGTTCATGGTGTCTCCGAGATGGTTAAAATACGCGTTAGCATAAGCAGCGCGCATCATACTCACTTCACATACAATTACAAATCATAAGTAATTAAAATAATGGATTTATACCTGATTGATGGATAAGTTTTCCTCATGTGTAAAGTGCGTAAAGTTAATTTTACGCCTTGTATTTAACATGTTGCTGCTTTCTCTAACGCGTAACATGTTTTTATGATCAAGATCTCAAAATTGAGGTTAAATTGATTAACATTAGACAGTGTTCAATTTATAACTTTTTTAAGGTTTTTACCCGTGGTTCAGTTTTATAAGCTTGTGCTTTACCCAAACTCACTACGCCTGTTAAAATTAATCCATGTTCTGCCATCAAATTTTTTAAAAGCGCAAAGTAAATATATGAGTGTTAAACAGCATGCGATCCACAGGCTTTACCAATACCGTAAAGCCATATCTACCAGACCTTATGGTGCTCGTGGTAAAAATCTAATCAGATGTGAGCTTTGTCTATTGGCAAAACAGTACTGTACCTGTGAATCCCGTCGACAGCTAATCTCTAATAATGCATTTTTATTAATGATGTATGATGATGAAGTACTAAAGCCGAGTAACAGTGGTCGTTTAATTGCGGATTTAATTCCCGATACTCATGCTTATATTTGGTCACGAACCCATGCCAACCGCAAAATGATGGCTGTAATTGAAGATCCTAAGTATCAAGCTTTTGTTATTTTCCCCGCTGAATATGCTTGTGATGATCAACAAGTCTTAGCCAAGGTTGAACCCTCTGAGTTACCTGAAGGTAAAACCCCGCTATTTATCTTACTCGATGGCAGTTGGCGAGAGGCGATAAGGATGTTTCGTAAGAGTCCTTATCTGCATCACCTGCCACTATTATCATTTACCCCAGATACCGTGGCTAAATATGGGCTACGAAAGGGGAGTCGCGATTTTCAGCTGGGTACTGCAGAGGTCGCTGCATTGGCATTAGGGGCATCAGGAGAGCCAGAAAATGCTGCGTCTCTCAACACTTGGTTTGAGCTGTTTATTGAATCCTCAATTTTTAGTCGCAGTCGTAAAAGTACCAGCGACTTAACACCATTGGCACGATTAAAAGCTAAATTTTTAGGGACATTTAATGGTAGCGAACAATAGCTTTTGCTTAATAGAAGTCATTTCCCTATATTGAATAGAGAGTGGGGGTTATCTATTTAATGTAGATCATCAATACTCGCTAGCTAAATTTAAAGGAGCAGCCTATGACCAGATATATTAGTGCTAACCTGAGACTTGCCTTGTGGAGGCTGTTATTAATCGCTAGCGTATGCTTATTTTATGACTCGAGTTCAGCTGTTCAAAAACCGATGTTCACTGAATCTATCCATGAGGTGAGTTTTAATCGTTATCAAGCGGGGTTTGTCTGCCGAGAACGTGGTTGGGAGTTCTGTATTGGCTGGTCATATTCACACAGTCGCATGGCATAGAGTCATGATCTTCTCTGCTAACATTGATCAACTCTACACAATGCCATCAGGCAATCATCTGAATAATGATTTACTGGAAATGTGCCATTAAATTAGCAAGCTCAGTTGCGTTACTGACCTTCATCTTCAACATCACTTTCTGTCGATGTAACTCAATGGTTCGTTGGGCGATATTAAGCTCTGCGGCAATCACCTTATTCAGTTTACCCGCTAACACCTGCAACATCACCTCATGCTCCCTTGGTGTGAGACTCGCCACCCGTACCATTAACTCCTTGTTATGATCCTGACGATTGAAAGATTCTAGGGATTGTTGTGTTGCAAGTTGTAGCAGTTGACAGAGTTTACCCCCATCAACAGGCTTCTCGATAAAATCGATAGCGCCACTTTGTATCGCTTGCACCGCCATAAAGATGGTGCCATGGCCAGTTAGCATGATCACACTCAATGGGCTATTACATTGTTTAATATGATTAAGTAGAGCCAGACCATCCATATTTGGCATCTGAATATCCAAAATAGCGATACCAGGTTTATTGAGATCGACAGCGCTTAGAAACTGCGCAGCATCTAAGTAACAGTTGGTAGCAAAACCTAAACCGCCCAACATCCAGCTGAGTGAATCCAGCACGTCTTGATCGTCATCCACTAAATATATGTTACACATGAGTTTGTTTCCTAACAGTTTCAACTTGCGGGCAATGTTTTATTATGGGCAGTGACAGTGTGACCTTCAGCCCTTGAGCATGCTCATTATTGAGGGATATGGCAGCAATACTGCCACCATGCTCTTCAATAATGCGTTTACAGATCACCATTCCCAGTCCTAGACCATTTTGTTTTGAAGTTTCAAAGGGAAAAAACAACCGGCTTAATGCCAATTCAGACAAGCCGATGCCATTATCACAAATAGTGATCACTGCCTGCTGATGTTGTTCTGACAGGCTTATGGTTAATTCCGCTGTGTGGATATTCTCCATCGCATCAAGTGAGTTGCGAATAAGATTTACCAGCACTTGTTGCAGTAAGCTGATGTCTGCAACGGTTATGACTTCAGTTAATTCAAGAGTCGGAGTCAGTTGCATACGCTTAAGCTCGGGAGACATAAGATTAAGCGTTTCATCGATTAACATGACTAAATCACAGGATTCATAAACACTGGGCTGTTGACAGAACTGCCTAAAACGTTTGATGGTGCTTTGTGCGCGATCAACTTGTTGAATCGCTTTGTTTAATGCAGTATTTAATTCAACTTGATCTGGGGTTAATCGGTATAAACACCCTTGAGTTAAATAGCGGATCCCTGCTAAAGGTTGATTCAGCTCATGGGCAATTCCCGATGCCATCTCTCCGGTAAGCAGTACGCGCTGTGCCTTATAAAATTGTTTTTGTTGTTCGTAAAGGCTCTTCTGAGTTTGTTGATGCAACTCCATTTCGGCTGAGAGGGCGTGAGTGCGCAAAACCACCAAACGTTTAACCCTTAAGTGGTGCAGGTAACCCAATAGCAAAAAGATGAAGCTTCCAATTCCCCAAGGCAGTGCGCTTTTGAGCAAAAATTCCCAGTTAGTGATAAATGGCCACTCATTTAGGATTTTGAGCAATTCGAAAACATGACTGTCGTTGACGGGGGCTGACCAATATTGGTAGCGACCCAGCAGTGCTTCCTGGTCATAATTATCGATTGAGAGCAGTGCACGAACAATGTTTGTGGCTAGCTTATGATCTGTATCTCCTAATTTTGAGAAAGTGTATGAAGGGTAGAGATCACTGGATGTCAGGCAGTTATAATTTGGGTGATTACGCTGTAACACCACCTTAAGTTTTCCCTCTGTAATACTGCCATTTTTAAGTGCTGATTCGAACACACAGCTAGGGAGAATCGCGATGTCAGCTTTACCTGACTCGACCATATTAAGCAGCTTATTTTGTGGAAAACCGACGAAGCTGAGTCCCTTTAGATCGCGAAATGGATTGATGCCAACTAATGCTAATTGTCCGGCAATAATTTGAAAACCGCCGAAGGCTTTTCGATCCGATGAAATAAGAGTGTATTTAGTTAAATCATTGAGCTGATTGATGTCTATTCCAGCCCGAGTGATGATGGCTGAACCTACGGCGTCATCAGGTTCAACACTGTGCAGTGGCAATAAGGTGAGTAAGCTACTGGCGCCATAATCTTTTTTTAGGGTCACTGATGTGAGCGCATTGCTGATGATAAAGTCTAATTTTTGTTGTGCTACATGCTCCTGCAGTTCAACAGGCGTTAGGGGGAGCAGAGTAAAGGTTTGATCTATTTCTGATCCAACGCGATCGAAAGTCGGTTGCCATCGTTCAAATACCGCTTCTGGCGTCGCAAAAGAGAGAATGCCAACTCGGATTGGTTCTTTGGCTTGAAGGGCTGTGCAGATAAATAGCGAAATTAGAACAAATAGTAGTCGATTCATACTTTTGATAAACAGTGAAATAAACGATAATTAACAGACGTTATTATGCCGTCTTTTATGCATAGATGCTTATTTATACTATAGGGAAGGGATCTTGATCACAATTAGTATGAGTATACAGTAACCCCAAGTATGTAGAATAAATACTTGGGGTCATCACATTAAGGACAATGTTTAATTTGTTTTATTGAATATCAATTGCTTGGCTTAAATAAATTTCAGCGAATAACAAATTGCTCACTTTATTAAGTGCTAATCTTGAATTAGATGGTTATTACGCAATTGATACTTGTCAAAATGAGATGATTTACGTTTATTTCCTGCTTCATCTAAATACCAAACCGCTTCAAGGTAATCATATTTTTCTGCAAATTCAATGGCCTCTTCAAGTGGCATCAAAAAGAGCGCAGTGGATATCACATCAGCGAATATCTGCTGACCGTTCATCACCACGGTAGTAGAAATTCCAGTGGGTTTCGGGTGTAACGTTTTAGGGTCGATTAAATGATGGTATTGAATTCCACCAGCGGTAAAGTAGTTGAGATAATTACCACTAGAGACAATGGTTAAATCTTTCCCTTGCACCACTTCATGAAACTGTCCCTCAAATGTTTGGCACTGGGGTAACTGATACTCTGATTTCTTGCATAAAGGGTCTTCGATAGCCGTGGCAAAGGTGCGCTGCTGAGGATGAAGTCCGTAATGACGAATATTACCACCAGCATTGATCATAAATGAGTTAATGCCTACCATTTTAAGGGAATCATAGACTTTCTCTGCCATCCAGCCCTTAGCTATCCCACCTAAATCGATGCTCATACCCGCTTTCATCTGAATAGTATTAAGGGTTTGGTCTAACACAATATCCTCGATGTCGATAAGTTTGGCTGCTTGCTTTAACTCCTCTGCATTGGGAATTGTGCATAAGCCTAACGCTTTAGTTTCACCTTTACATTGACCTCTATGTTGACGCCAAAGGTCGATGACGGGTGAAAGTGCGATATTAAAATACCCCTGGCTTAAGGTGTGCCATTCCAGACTTGAGGCGATAAGTTCCGTGAGTTTAGCATCTATCATATGGATTTTTTCTGGTGCATTATTGATGGTTTTTACATTGGTGACATTAGGGTAAGTACTGTAATTCGAGGCCTGATAGTGATACTCCTGAATGACATTAAGAGCATTGCAAAGGGCTAATTTAGCTGCTTTTTCATCGGCTGTATAAAGGTCGATAGTGATTGAAGTGCCAAAATATTTTAACGTACTTAAACTGGTAACGCCATCTTGACGGGTGATAATCCCGTTACCTTCACATTGATAAGGATCAAGGATGTCAGTGGCTGCTTGTAGTGTGAATGACGTCGATAAACCTAACAAGACGACACTGAAAAAATACAATTTATTTATACATGGTTTCATAAAGTGTTACCGGATTAAATAATTTATTAAACATAAAAATACGCTTTATATAATTAGCACAAGGATGATTTTGAATATATTAAGTTGGTGATAATTGTTAACTGGATCAAATTATCGAACTAAACAGAGTTAACCTGCGGTTTTCCGCAATAGTTTAATTATCTCGGTTCGCTATGCTGCATAAAACTTGAATTAAGTCCAAAGGCAGAACCAGATGACACAATTTAAAATATACAGAAAGAGTCTTATTTGCAGTGCAATTACGCTTGCTACCCTCGCGCTAGCTGGTTGTGCTAATTCAACGCCAGATGGCAAGTACGTCGATGGTAGTCATGAAGTGAATGGCAAGGGTAAAAAAAGCCAAATCGTGCTTAAGGTTGAAGTTGTAAAAGGCAGCATTAAAGAGATCACGACCAAATCACACAATGAAACCGAGTCCCTCTACCTGAACGCTGAGCGTCTACTGGCAAAAATCCTTGCTAACAATGGCCACGAAGGCATCGATGCAGTATCCGGTGCAACTTTTTCATCTAATGGTATTTTAAAGGCGATTAATACACTACCTCGTGCGAATGGTACTCAGCCTGAGTTCGTGGCTGTTGGCTCAAAAGATGATTCTAACAGTGATGATTTCAAGCTTAAATGGTCTATACAGCCTCAACTTGGCATGATCACTGGCGATTTCTACTTTGAAGAAGCAAGATTCCGTCAAGGCCATAAAGGCAGCATGATCGTTGTCACCGATAGCAATAATGCTAACGATGTGATTTTTGCAGAATTCAATGAAAGTGGCCGTCCTAATTACTACACCCGAATTTTCCAAGATGTGCCTAAGCGTATGTCTGAATATAACTTCTCAATGGGCAAGAAAAAAGGCACTGCTTGGGTTCAATCTCCATTAACCATGGAAAAACTGATGGTCGAACAGGATAAACTCACATTCGATCTTAACCCTGATTTCGATCCAAAACTGACTAACAAATTAACAGAACCTAATCGCCTTAAATACCTTGGCATAGATGTGGTTGCAGGGGCATCGAACAGCATTCAGCAATCTATGATCCCATTGACAGCAAAAATTCACGCCAAGATTAATGGTGAAGGAACGCAAGAGCTGTTTTACCAAAATGCGGAGAAGTTACTCGACAGTAAAGCTAAATGGACCGGGATCACCGCAGTATTAAGACTAGTTGTTGATACCAATACCAAAGCGATCACTAAAGCTTATTATGATGAAATTTTTGCTGACGAAGCAGCTCAGATCAAAGACGCCCCATTGAAGAAGTTCTACCGCCAATCTAAGTACGCTTCGATTAACTATGTGGAGCCTGCCCGTATCGGCTTTAACGTCATGGTAGATGCGCTAGAGGTACATCTGCAAGCTGGTGGTTCACTGTTTGACATTAATGACCTTCCAGCCACCGGTGACACCGGCAGCTACGCCGCAACGGGATTCACTAAACGTTCAGATTCTTGGGATACCTACCTTAATCAAGCTGATATTTTGTACAAGCAGATGCGTCTTGATGGTGTGATTAGCGAACATAAAAAATCAATCTAAGCATTGATAAAAAATTGAATTTAGAGAAACGATGATGAAAAACTACAAAGTAACGTTTATCGCAAGTGCACTCATGCTATCACCACAACTGATGGCTGATGAATACAAGGTCTATGGTCGTATCGATTACTCGGTCACCAATTCTGACAGCGGCACAGCAACTCACGATGGTAAAAGTGGCACTATTTTAGAGAATAACTGGAGCCGACTAGGCGTTAAAGGCAGCAGTGAGCTAGCGACGGACTTACAACTGTTTTATCAAATAGAAGTGGGTGTGAATGGGGCATCAGAAGGCAAAAGCAACAACCCATTCTCAGCTAGGCCTACTTTTATTGGTCTTAAGCATACGACATTAGGTCAATTAGCCGCAGGACGTATCGACCCTGTCTTTAAAATGGCTAAAGGCGGCTCAGATGCTATGGATATGTATTCGCTAAAGCACGATCGTCTGTTTACCGGTGACAAACGCTGGGGCGACTCATTTGAATATAAAACCGCAAAGTGGAACAAGCTACAGCTGGGTGCCAGTTATATCATGGAGGACAATCATTATGCCGAAGATGATCAACGCCGTGATAATGACAATTACCAAGTTGCGTTAACCTATGGTGATAAACACTTTAAGAGTGGCGATGTGTACCTTGCCGGTGCTTATTCTGATGGTATTGAAGATGTAAAAGCCTTCCGCGCTGTGGCTCAGGTTAAAATCAATAACTTGATGCTAGGTACCATGTACCAAAGTTCAGAGATGATCAATCCAACTAAAGTAAACTGGGCACAACGTGATGGCTCTGGTTTTATCGCCAGTGCTAAATACAAGATTGATAATTTGGTATTGAAAGCACAGTACGGCCAGGATGATTCAGGAACCGGTCGTATAGCCAGTAAAGTTTATGATGCATTGGGCGAGGGGGCATTTGCCGTCCCAGAAGTTACCACTTGGGCATTGGGCGCTGAGTACCGCATTTCAAAATCAACACTGCTACATACAGAAATGGGCCAATTTGATGTGAAACAGTACAGCGACTTTGATGACACCATCGTCAGCCTAGGTGTCCGTTACGACTTCTCTATTTAACTAACCTAAAACTCATTAATTCGAGTTCAAGTTAACTAAAGTCGTCCCCCAAAAAAATCCGCCTTATACCATAAGTATTAGGCGGATTTTTGTTTTCCAGCTATATCATTGATAAATCTAGCATTTAGTGGCGAATGTGAAACATTCATGCGCTTATGAGCGAGAGGTAGGAAGGGACGTTGTTGGAACACGAAGGGCTACAGCAAAGGCCAAAATATAGATCAAAGAATGGATCCCGGAACAAGCCCGGGATGACGGCAATGACAGATGACCCGTTTGCTCTTGCCATTACTGTCAGAGCAGCGTTCCTATAGCCGTAGGCTATTCCGTCAGCAACGCGTTCAGTAGTCACTTGTGACGTTCGTCTCAGCTTTTCCTAGCAGCGAACGCCCCCGCAGGCACGAAGTGCCGTCCTAGCAGGGCGAAGCCCGTCCTTCTCAGCTCTTAACCTAGCAGTGAGCTTGCGAACGTCCTCGCAGACACGAAGTGTCGCTCTAGTAGGGCGAAGCCCGACCTTCTTTGCCCTTAAACAAACGAATCAAACGCTATCTGGCTATCTTTAACCCCATAAGCATTAAGTTGTTCAATGGTGGATGTCATCATGGTCGCTGGGCCACAGAGATAAAATTCGATATCACGGATCCCTGCGGCTTTAGAAGTTATGGCTGCGAGCTCTGTGGCTAACCTGTCCTGAACATACCCTTTAGTCACAAAAGGGTGGCCGCTAACTTCACTAGCAAGTTTCCCTGTGGGTCGTGAGAGCACCGGATAATAAAAGAAATGGTCATGTTTCACTGCCAGAGCCGTAAAGTAATCCTGATAGATAAGATCGGCTTCACTGCGCGCTCCAAAGAAAAAGTGAATAGGTCGACTAGTTCCAAATTTGAACAACTGCTCTTCAATTAGCGATTTTAACGGTGCCATGCCAGAACCTGCACCGACCATTACCATGGCTTTGTCACTGATAGGCTTTGCACAAAACTCTGAGAATGGGCCAACGGCATCGATGCTGTCACCGGGCAGTAAGTTACAGATAAAGTGTGAACCAACGCCAGGAAGAATAAGATCTGCATTGGCCATTTTGGGGGCTTGATGCAGTTTTATGGTGAAATGAAGTTCGTTCCCATGTACATCTCCATTCAACTCCAAACCATCTATTGGCAGAACACAATTTGCCAGCGAATAGTTGCGGCTACAGGAGTCGTGTCGAAACTCATGTTTATCAATATGATCCCAATGTTGACTTAATGCATGGGGAAGTGCCGTTGGCACCGTGTTGCCACTAGCTGCAGGGATAAAGAAACGCATAAAGGCGCCAGCCTTAAACGTTATCGGCTTGCCAGACATCGTTTTGAATTTGAGCTCCTTTATAAAGGGACTAATAAACTCGCTACTGGCTAGGATCAGCTGATGTTTGTCTGCTTGGGTGTCATCGAGTAGGGTTAAACTCTCGATTTCATCGCTGTTATGCTGACAGGCCAAGCGATAACCTAACGCTAACTCCTCTGGGGTAAATTGTTGATTGTCAGAGGCCGTGATCTTTACATTCAAATTCACACTAGCGGTAAGTTTAACTCTGCATCGCCCACAAGTGCCACCGCCACCACAGCTCGAAGGCAGCGCAATATCATGGTGTATCAAGCCATCTAACAAATTCTCGTGTCCCGATAGAGAGATGTTGTGCAACGGCGTATCATCCAAACCCAACACCTGCACCGATTTGGTGTTGTTTTTGATAAATCGTTTAGGCAGGAGATGTGACAAAGAATACTGGCCATTAATACCAAGTTCTATGGTCCATATAAAACCGCTTAAGGCGAAGAAGAGGGTGAAAATAGCGAACACAATAATTTGCACATTATTAAAACTGCCTTCTTGCGTGTAGTCCATAAAGTGCAACATAAAAGCAATATCAACAAAACGTTTATCATCATTGCTGTGGGCTGCTAATCGTCCTGAAGCGGCATCGATATAGACGCTAGTATTAATCTTGTCATCAAAATCCACTCGCCAAAGTGTATTTTTCTCTTTTAACCTGTCATCGAAAGGCGGCGTTTGTTTGCTGGCTGCAAGGATTTTCCCAGCTCCGCTATATGAAGCTGTAGCCAATTGCCTTGCCATAGCTTCATCAACCAATACTTGTTTACCCTTGATGGCGTCGACTAGCGTGTATTGGTTTTTAAAATAGGGGTAGAGTGCTTTATCGTGAGTCAGTAGATAGTATGGTTTCGCCAACAAGGTGATTTGCGACAAAGTAACCGCAGCGTTGAACTCTTGTAATACACTCTTAGGTTCAATCAGTTGACTTGAATCGACATTAGGTTCAACCACTCTAACGCGATATTGATTCCCCGAAGCTTCAACCGAGTCCATCAGATTGAAGTACAAACCAGTGCCTAACCAAATTAACAGCTGCAAACCAACCAAAAGTGACAACCACTTATGAATCGTCTTAATTAAGGACATCAGTTGGCCCTCTTAATTAGCGAGTTGTCAGCTTGAAGCGGCTGTTTTTTAAATATGCGGAAATAGGTGAGGACTAAGCCTAGGATTGCGGAAACAAGTGAGAAGAGAACAACCCAGAACAGTAACCAGTTACTTGGATCTTCCTCTTCATAATCCATCACATGCAGGCTGAACATTAAATCGAACGTGCGCCAAAATTCATGTCTTTTAGTGACTAACTGGCCAGTTTGTGCCGAAATATAAAGTGAAGGACTGCCAAAATCATTAAAATTCACCCTCCAAGCTGGTAGATATCGTGGGCTTAGTTCAAAGGGAGGATTACCAGTGATAAGTTCAACATCAAGTACTTGACCACTGCCGCTGTACTCATGTTTTGCCATGGCAACCGCTGCGGCTTTATCTAGTGGCGAAAGTTGCAGTCCAGTATTAGCATCGAGCATAAACTGAGTGTCACCTTGTTTAAAGCGATAGACTTCGCGGTTGATAAACGTACCTAAGGTGATGTGCTGCGGATTAGGGTAGTCTTGAGTTAACGTGTTCAGGGAGTAGTTAATCTTCTCTGGATTGATTTTGGTTTGATGATTTTGGATCAGACTATCGCCATGAATATAATCGATATCGAAGATCACCATGTACGCGCCAGACACAGTCCAGATGACAAACTGAATACCTAAAAATAGCATCAAATAACGGTGATATTTACGACTTATTTTTAATAAGTTCATTATTATTTTCCTATGAAAAAAATAGACCTGATATATTTGCCATTTAGTGAGTCATGACCAATTTATATCAAACTTCAGCTAAAAGTGACTAAAAAAGTCAATTATCATTAATTTTAACTATCAAATGTTTTCACTAAATAGTTAGGTTTGTTGAATGTATTGCTAATATTAATGCCACTCCTCTTACTCTATATAACGACGGTATATAAGGTGCGGAGTCAGTGTCAGTGACTCATCGAACGGGTTAAGAGCAGACCTAAACAGTGAGCTTTAATAGACTTGACATCAGCCAGTATAAGTTACAGTAGAAGATACTAAACAAACAGAGATGAAAAGCAGCAAAATAAATGTAACAGATTGATGAATAGCTTGAAAACCAACCAAAAAATAGTGAATAAACAAATAAAAACTATTTACTAAGGCGAATATGGCGTAGCGATGTGATCATGAGCGAGAGGCATGGATGCTGAATTGGCTACTTAACATGGAGATCATTGGCGACACCTACATACAAGGTTCCATTCCTCTTACTTACTAGGATATAAACTCAAGGCTGCATAACTTTCGTCAGTGAAGTTATTGAAAAGTAAAAGTATAGAGGTAAAGCAAAGAATGGATCCCGGAACAAGCCCGGGATGACGGCAGAAAAGCATGTTTGATCTCAGTTTTTAGTGTTGTCGCTCTAGCTCTTAACCTAGAACCTAGCAGTGAGCCTGCGAATGTACTCGCTGGCACTTCATACATAGAAATAGTGCCGTCCTAGCAGGGCGAAGCCCGTCCTTTTCAGCTCTTAACCCTTAAAAAGCTTCTTAATCGTTCGCCAACAATCGGTATAGTTTGCCTGTCGCTCTTTGCCCTCTAACGCATATTTTGTCGGTGAGAAGATGTAGCGCGACTCAAACATAAAGGCGAGGGTATTGTCATAACGTTGTGGGGCAAGCTCAGCATTGGACGCCTTTTCAAACACGTCAGCTTCAGGGCCATGCGGCGACATACAGTTGTGCAAGCTAGAACCGCCAGGGACAAAACCTTTCTCTTTAGCGTCATAGATTCCTTCAATGAGCCCCATAAACTCACTCATCATATTGCGATGGTAGTAAGGCGGTCTGAAGGTGTTCTCTGCCACCATCCAACGGGGTGGGAAGATAGCAAAATCCAAGTTAGCGACACCAGGCGTACCAGAAGGCGAGGTGAGTACAGTAAAAATCGATGGGTCTGGATGATCGAAACTCACCGTATTCATCACATTAAAACGCGCTAAATCATATTTATACGGTGCACTATTACCTGTCCAGGCGACCACGTCTAATGGGGAATGACCAACATCACAACGGAACATATTGCCATTGAACTTAGCGACCAGCTCAAAATCACCTTCAATGTCTTCATAACTGGCAATGGGATACTGAAAGTCACGATCATTAGCAAAGCCATTGGCACCCACCGGGCCGCGCTCCGCTAATACATAAGGGTGACCATAGTTTTCACAGATATAGCCACGAGCGGTGTCGCTGACTAACTCGACCGCAAACTTAATCCCGCGTGGGATAACGGCAATTTCACCTGGCTTGATAGTTAACTTGCCACACTCAGTATTTAGCAGAATCTCCCCAAGTTCAGGCACAAACAACATCTCACCATCGGCATTATAAAAATAACGCTTCTCCATTGAGCTATTGATCGCATAAATATGTACACCAACACCAGCCTGACCGTTTGCACTGCCGTTCGCAGCCATTGTCACTAAGCCATCGATAAAATCGGTCTTCTTGGTGGGAAGTTCAACAGGATCCCAGCGGAACATGGTCGGTGGCGTTATCGCTTCAGTGATCGGCGCTGTCCGGATAAGGCCATTATCTATCGCTTCATAATCACCTTGAACCACTGACGGACGAATACGGTAGAACCAGTTGCGGCGGTTATCACTGCGGGGTGCTGTAAAAGCGGTGACGTTGAACTGCTCGGCATACAGGCCGTAATTAACCTTTTGTGGACTAAATTGGCCAATAGGTAAGGCCCCCACCAGTGCTTCAGTCTCAAATTCATTACCAAAGCCGTTCATATATTGCAGTTCTACGGTCATATTCTCTTGTCCTTAATCTGACTATGTTATCTGTTCAATAAATATCGCTACTGCTAAAACTACTCTCAACTGAGACTAGTTTCAAGGTTTCGCCTTTTACAGAGCTCAGTTAGGGCCTTAAATTTACGTCAACTTTCATGCAAAGCTGTAAATCATTCGATACAGGCTTAAGTAAGGGGCAACTCAACAGCGGGCTGAAACTCTACTTGCAATAATCTACTCTCATGTGAGAATGCTTATATGCCAAAACTAAGTAAGAAAAGATAAGAGCAAACACATGGCCGAAATGAATCAAGCAGCGAACACCCCCCAACCCCGACTCTCGTTACAGCAGTTCCTTCCTTATCGACTAGTGAACGTGGCGCAAAGTATCAGCATCAATTTTGCCGAGGTCTATCAAACTGAGTTTGAACTCACGATCCCAGAATGGCGCATCTTAGTTAACCTCGCAGAGCATACAAACAGTGAACATGTCGCTTCTGATAAATCGAATACCGGCTCAACGGGGATCAGTGCTAAGGAATTAACCCAACTGGCTTCCATGGATAAATCCACAGTCTCGCGCGCTGTAAAACTGATGCTAGATAAAGGATATCTAACCAAACATATTGATGAACTAGATAAACGAGCCTCACTGCTAACCCTCACCCAAACGGGCAAACAGCTCTACCACACCATCGCCCCCAAGGCACTAGAGTGGGAAGCAAAGCTGCTAGAAGTATTAACCACTGAAGAATACCAAATCCTAATGCAGATCTTAGACAAGCTAGACAGCAAACTCGCCTAACCAAAGAATATGTAGTGAGGATGCTTGGGGTTTTAACCTAGTAGCGAGTCTGCTCTTCACACTAAAAACACTAAGATAAAGCCATCCAAAAGATATAATGATTTCCTCCAGCTCTACTCCGTGGTGAGACTGATCTTTTGCCTTTAATATACAACCACCTAGCAGTGAGCCTGCGAACGCCCTCGCAGGGCGAAGCCCGTCCTTCTCAGCCCTTACCCGTACACCAGTAGCCACAGGCTATTCCGTGAGCAACGCGTTCTGTTATCCAAGTGAAAGTCGCTCGCGACGTTCGTCTCAGCTCTTCTCAGACACAGAGCATTATGATAAATTATCGCGAACTAAACCCGCTGTTTTATAAAGACTTTATATTAGCTAAAGGTGAATAATGTCAAACAACTTCTATAATGACAATGCAGAGATGTTGGCTCGCCAATATCTATCGACCTCTTTTGAAGAGGTGCATGTTTCATGGCTGCCACACCTTAATCAAATCTTCGACAGTCATGACACTGTGTTATCCATATTAGATGTCGGTGCAGGTATTGGCCGTGATGCAAAGTACCTTGCAGAATACCGTTCTCAGGGCAGACAAATTCAGCAAGAGATTGACGTGATTGCCGTAGAGCCGGCACACATGCTTGCAGAATTTGGCAAAAAGTTCACCAAGGGGCTGAATGTAACTTGGATTAATGACTGTTTGCCAAGTCTAAATCGTCTGACAGTTTATCAAAACGCTTTTAACCTGATACTGCTCAGCGCAGTGTGGATGCATATTTCACCGAGTGAACGTGTCATAGCACTGAAAACCCTCGAACAACTTCTAGCACCTCAAGGTAAATTGGTGATCTCACTGCGCCATGGACCCAATAGTGATACCAGAGTCATGCATCCTGTGAGTGTCGAAGAGCTGCAATATATGGCGCCCAGGGCACAGTTAACCGTGGTCGATGCTACTGCAAGAGATACCGACAAACTCGGCCGTACTCAAGTGTTTTGGGAAACCGTAGTGCTACAACGTAAAAGAGACATAGCTTAGTAATGCTCCTGATATTGATAGCTTCATAAACAAATGAAAAGACCGCATGAATTCTGACGTATTTGCCCAAGTTGAAGCGATAAAACAGGTCGAGTTTATCGCTTACCTGCAACGATTATTAGTAGAGGGGGATTTTGTTGCTACCTATAAGTTCGCGCTGCTGCACGCTTTAGCCGATATTTGCATCGAACGTCCGCTAAATAACGATGCCGCTCTTCTACATGAACAACATCATAATGTCATCACCATCGATGAGCTGGTGGAGAAGTTTATTGAGCTCTATTGGCAACACTCATTGCCCTATACAGGTTCTGCTAGTGGCACTGATGAAAAAGTCTCGTCATTTATCCTGCTGCAAAACTCAGGCAACCAATCTGCACTCATCAAAAATCTAACCGAATATCGTAGCCAAGGTGTTAGAACGTTAAGTCAATTAAAACACCATCCTGATTGGCGTAAGTTGGTGAGTAAAACACGCACTACGTTTAAAGATGGCCCACTTTGGCGCTTGCAGTTATTAGCAGGCAGTGAAGAGTGTTTCTATTACCCGCATGACAAGTCAAAAAATCATATTGTACTTAATGCTGGGATCGCGTGTTGTTTTCGCCGCTTTCACGATCTCGTGGTGTCACTTGCGAGATCAAACTGGACGCAAAAGGTATGCGACTTTCCGCGAAACCATACCGTGATCGGCGGGCAGGGTAACTTGTCAGAATTCCTCTTTGGCAGCGACAGAAACTCCATCATCAAAGCAAGACCCGTATTGTTTGATATTCAAAAAGGCCAATGCTTCTACTGCAATAAACCGCTTAAAGGTGAGGGCGATTACAAAGCCGTGGTGGATCACTTTATCCCTTGGGCTCGATACCCTAGCGATCTCGGCCATAATTTCGTCCTAGCACACCGTAAATGCAATAACGCCAAGCGGGACCATCTCGCCGCTGAGCAGCATAAAGATCGCTGGTTTGAGCAAAATATCATTAACAACGGACATTTGATCAGCACCGAACTTGCCAACTACTTTGTTTGTGAATCAGGTCGCTCAGAAGCGATAACAACCTGGGCCTATCAACTGGCCACCCTGAATCGTTCACCACTTTGGTTACAGGCAAAGCGTTTTGAAGTTTTGGTCGAAAAGGATAAAGACCAATCCAGTTATGCTGGTGGATTAAGTACATTAAACCAAGATTGATTAAGCTGGCAAAAAGCATAGCGTTAATCACTAGGTTTGGAACTATGAGAACTGTGGAATTGAAGCCCGGTCACCAACTATTAAATCCAAGACAAAAGCTATTCACCACAGAGGACACGGAGGGCCACGGAGAAAGACAAGAACTTCAAGCTTTTCAAACCTCCAGCTCTTCTCCGTGAACTCTGTGTAGCGAAGCCTCCGTGGTGAGAAGCTCTTTGTTTTTTTTACAAGAAAGAATGGATCCCGGAACCAACCCGGGATGACGGCAATGACAAATGACCCGTTTTACTCTTAACTTTTGTTTTTGTTCTTGCCATTACTGTCAGCGCAGCGTTCTGTAGTCGCTGGGGACGTTCGTCTCAACTTTCCCTTACTCAATTGCGTTACTGTGCGCAACACGCTACACTGTTCCTATGATTAAAAACTTTAAGCACAAAGGTCTGAAAAAGTTTTTTGAGACTGGTAGTAAAGTTGGTATTCAGGCTAAACATGAGCGCAAACTAAGAATGCAATTAGCCGCAATTGATACTGCCACCAATATTGATGATATTGATTTACCTGGTTTTAGACTTCACCCTTTGAAAGGGTGATAGAGGAGGGATCTGGTCAATTACAGTAAACGGTAATTGGCGCGTTACTTTCGAGTTTTTTGATGGTAATGCATACATTTTAAACTATGAGGATTACCATTAATGAATATGTTTAACCCGCCACACCCTGGTGAGTTTATCTATGACGTTTATATGGAGCCATTCGGTTATAGTTGTCGTTTTGTGGCAACACAACTTGATGTTTCTGCTTCAACGTTAAATCGTGTACTAAAGGGAAAGAGTTCGATCTCACCAGAAATGGCATTGCGCCTTTCCAAAGCCTTAGGCCGTACACCTGAGAGTTGGTTAGCCATGCAAGATAACTACAATTTATGGCAAGCCAAAGAAAAAGTTAATTTAGCTAATGTTCATACCATTAATTTTGCTATGGGATAATTTTCGTATAGTTCTTCATCCGTGGTAATACTTTTTTGATGTTAATCGTTAAAGCTAAGACAAAAGCTATTCACCACAGAGGTCACGGAGAACTCGGAGAACTCGGAGAAAATCAAAAGATCTAATGTTAAACCTTTATCTCTGTTTTCACCTCTGTGGTAGAACATCTTTTACTGTTTACTCGCTACACGTAGCTAAAGTTAAAAAACAATGGATCTCGGAACAAGCCCGGGATGACGGCAGTGACAAATACCCCTTTTTACTCGTGTTCTTACCGTCAGCGCAGCTTTCCAGTAGCCATAGACTATTCCGTGAGCAAGGTGTTCCGTAGTCACTTGTGACGTTCATCTCAGCTTTTCCTCGAAGCGAAGCGCTCTAGCAGGTACGAAGTACCGATCTCGCAGGGCGAAGCCCGCTCTTCTCAGATAACCCGTAGCCATCGGCTATTCCGTGAGCAACGCGTTCTGTAGTCGCTTGCGACGTTCATCTAAACTGCCAATTGCAGCGAGGTTTTAAATATCAAGGCGGTGGTGTTTGCCAATGATGGTTTGAAAGTGGCTAAAGACCCCGGCCTCTTTGGCGAAGTGGTTCCACCTTGAGACGGAGTCGATGACTTGTTCTATCACCAGAGTGGCTTCTTTGGGGAATAACTTGCCGATGATCATTAGATCATTGATATCAAAGTGATCTCGTTTGCCATTAAGCGTTAGCTGGCTTTGACTGACCCAATAGGAACCTGGTCTGTAGGAGTAAGCGATGTCAAAAGCGGGCGCGATGATCCAATCATTGTCGTGGTTGAGCATAAAGCTGAAGTTTTTGGTGTGATCATCGTTATTGCGACTGACGATGTTAAACACCATTCGTCTGAACATTTGCACAGCCTGAGACCGAGGCAGACCCAACTGTCGCATCAATGAAAAAAGCTGTTCGTAGCTATAGCTTCCCGGTATTTTGTAATCTGCATGGGCCATTGCACAGAGGGATTGATAGTGAAATTTGTTATTATGATCACGGTCAAATCGTTTGGTCATGAAATGAGCGCGATCACCGTCATGCAATAATTCACACGGCTGCATCTCAATGCCGGCATCGATCGCCATCAGGTAATAAGCGTATTCCATTCTCCCGTATCCTTTGGGATCGCCGAATGTTTGTTGACTCGACTGGGACTCACTCACACCATCGAATTTTACCAACCAATGCTCAAAACCTTGGGGCAGGGCTACTTGGCCACTCCTGATCTCGGTTCTGTTTTGGTTGATGCCAATGACAGCTTTAGCGCGAGCGCCGCCCGCTGAAGTGCCGACTTGCATCATTTCAGTTAATGCGGCTTCTTTGTCCTGATCGAACGCAAGTTCTATACCTGCTCGTTGATCCAGCACGGTTTGCGCCATCTCCATTAATGATTGGATCGCTAACGGTGTTGAAGTTTTACTCTTGTTGGTGCCATAACTGGGGGCGTACTCTAAGGCTCCCATGCCTCGATTACCGGTGTAGAGCAGACGATCCAATGCCGAAAAGTTTTCTTTGGTACGGCCTTGTCGCGCCAACCAAGCATCAATTACAGCGTTACCGAAATCATCCGGTAATGTATCTGCAAATGCACCAGGAAGACCTTTGAAAGTCTCGGTGTTAAGCCGCGGAAAGGAGTAAATCTTATCGCTTAGGGGTAAGTGAATAGGGGATATTTCAATCCTCTTATTGAGCCAAGCATCAGCGTATTGAAAAGCGCATATGCCCTTATCAATAGAGAGTGCGCCAACAAGTTCACCGGCCATGTTGACTCGCGCAACGGTAGGACTCTTGTTTACCATTGATCTTCTTCCTTAATGGGACTGTGTCGAGTCATGTCTGGAGTAGAACTGCGGTTTAATGTTGAGGCCCTTTTCCGCTTTTTGCCCTGTTGCTTAAGTAACGCCATCGGGCTATATGTTTTTTCTGGGATGAACTCATCAACAAGCTGAAGTTGTTTTAATGCACGAAGTACCGCGATCACCGATTGGAATTTGCCATTGCCATTGATCAGGCTTCTATAGGTTTTTCGGGTGATCCCCACCTCTTCAGCGAGTTGCTCTTGGCTAATGTTCGCTTCAAGGCGCATCTGTTCAATGCGAGAACCAAGCTCTTGAGCTATACCTTCATCGGTCATCGCATAAATATTGTTAATGGGCATAAAAGTAACCCTTAATGACAATTATGGCTTTATAGGGTAATTATATACTCATTAATAGTAATTTTCTAGCTTTAAGGTAATGAGTAAAAATATACCCGTTAATGTATAATTCTAGTGATTAAGGGTAAAAATATATCCATTAGCCATAGAGTAAGAGATTGGGGACGATCAAATTGGTGACGTATATAAGACAGGACATATACGGTATCGCTTCTATGACTTCAGCTCTCATCTCTTCATGTGAAAAATATATGTTAGTTGTTTAGCAAAATAAATCACCAGTGTGGACACTTGTATGTTGGTGTTGTAACATCCTAAATTATCGCTTTAATATTATCCATATATCAGGTGGTTAGATGAATATGAATGCTTTACTCAAAGCCGAATTAATATGCAGCTTCACTAATCTACTACCCACTCCTCACTTATATGATATCGATAAAGCTTGTTAGAAATACCCCAGTTTTTAAGAAGAATAGTTAACAAATGAATGTAATTAAAAAGTTTCTCGTCGAGTGTGGTTACGAAGAAGAATTCTTAGATAGTACTGACGTCAAATTCGATGAACCTAAGCTGATTGATTTGGTGACTAAATGGCAACATCAACCAAGTCTTCGAAAGTTTGTTGAATTTGCTGCAAGGTATCATTTAACACCTTATTCAGGCAACAGAGAGTGTTTGCTTTTTAAACTTGAAGTATCGGGAAGTGCGGTACGAAATACCCTTATAGGTGGATTTTATGGTAATAAGCAAGAATTTGAATTAGCAGGGACTCGTCTAAATCCAGAGAAAGTAAATCCTGCTCTAAGCTCTTTCTCAAATTGGCAGCTTGCAACTGATCACGACTTAGAAACCTATGAAGATAAGAAAGTGACCTATAAGCTAAAGTCTTTTGAGCCAGGTGCTGTTTGGCATTTTCCAGAGGCATATCAAGCCATTTATGACTCCAGTGTGAAGGTGCCTGCTGAATTAAAGAAAAAGTTAACTAATGAAGAGTCGTAAAGAGATCACATTGTTTGAGTTCGGTTTTGTAGCAAAAGACTTAAAAGCCGACACTCATACCTGTGTGCATAAGATTTCAGCTCAAAGTTACGATTATCTTAAGCAGTTATGCTTGCGTGGTGACAGTAACAGTAACAGTAACAGTAAGCTACTGAAAGTGCGCAGTATAGATGGTATGGAGGTGCTGCAAGTCCAAAATTATGCAGGTGTTATTTTTACTCCAGACAGAACTCAGATTGAGGTATTGCCCAAAATAGGTAAAGGGTTAGTTGATGACAAAGTAGGACACGATAAAGCCCGTGAGTCGTTATTGATTATGCTTAGGGCTTTAAAAGGCTTTTCTCATATTCAAACTTCAAATGCTAATATTTCTAGTCAAAAAATGCCTTTATTAGAGGTGTTCATCAATCAGTTTTTACAATCCGTTAATACATTAATTAAGCGTGGATTAAGAAGTGACTATGTTCGCTGTGAAGATAATCTTGCATACCTGAAAGGAAAACTAAATATAGGCAAGCAATTACGTGAAAATGTAATTAACAAGCACAAATTCTACTGTGAATACGATGAGTTCTTGCTTAATCGACCTGCTAACCGCTTGATTCATTCCACGCTTCGTAAGGTGATGGCACTGACGCGTAGTGCTTCAAACCAAAAGTTAGTTCATGAGTTGTTGTTTTTATTTAATTAAGTGCCTCTTAGCAAAGATTATACGTTGGACTTTTCGGGTTTAAAATCTGATAGAGGTATGAGTTATTATCAAGTTCCTTTGGAATGGTGCAGACTGATCTTAAATGGATTCTCACCACAAACCATGAAAGGTGACACTCGCGCTGCTTCGTTGTTATTCCCTATGGAAAGAGTATTTGAAGATTATGTGGCCAAGATAATTAAAGAACAATACAGATTTCTATGACTTGGAAGATGGGCATAAACTCTGGGTTGTTCCATTTCAAATTAATGTAAAAGAGAGCCGTTTAATCTGGCCAGCTATTTACAATGATTGTTTATCAGCTCATGAGGTCGGTAAACAATTTTGCAGCTGAAAGTCCTTAGCCTAATACCAAATATTCATATGGTGCACTCATTAAGTAAGAGCCTGTAATAACGGTATTTCTGCTGAGGATTGATAACCTATGGTAAGTAGGGCATCTTCTAAGACTGTACAAAATCTATTGTTAGATAAGTGAGGAGTATCAGGTCTGTTGGTTTACTCATGTATTTCTAGATGTTAATCCCCTCTCTGGAGAGATAGCCTTTTATGTTTTTACTACTTTGCTCCATTTTATTAATCGCGACACTTGGCTATCTGGCTATCTGGCTATCTGGCTGCTGGGATCTTGATGGGAGTGGGTGCCGCGATAGCCTGTGGAGGCAATGACAGTCAGTTACTGTTAGGTTAGGTTAGGCTTGCCTTCTTTATCTCCTGCTGGGGTGATCACGGTATTTAGCATGCTCGTCGGTATAGCCTTAGGTAGACTCATTACAAGAAACTGAGTGTTTTGTTATTCTTCAACGGTGTATTTATATCGTCAAAAATACAATGGGTTCATGGAATTAAAAAGCTCACAATGCGAGCTTTTTAATTATCTAAAACAATGTGAATCAGCTTAAATAATCAAGGGATTAAAAACTTGCTGTCAGTGATACACCGCTGTAGCTACCAAACCAGCTGCTCGTCAACTGAACATGGTAAGTCGTTGCTTGGGTATTATTCACAGTACACGTTTTAGGGTTGCCGCTACTGCTTGTCTTACAATCATAAACAGAGCTTGTTGGGGTCGTGCCGGCATTTGCATAAGCGATAGCACTGCTTGAGCTGCCGTTGACGGTAATTGTTAATGTTTGTCCTGCAGGCACATCTATTTGATAGTTATGTGTTGCGCCAAAGAAACCGGCACTTAATCCTGTTTTAGCGACGCCATTTTCCATACAGGTGTCACCACAAACGGGTTCACCACCTGGGCCACCATTGTCAGTTAATGAATAGGCTAATTTATTGACTGATAGCGGACCTGCATCAGTGACAACATCTTTAGTTGACCTATCACTTAATAACGCATCGATTTGAGCTGGAGTACGGGTACCGTCTTCACTTAAATATACCGCAGCAACACCGGCAACATGAGGGGAAGCCATTGAAGTACCACTAATGGTATTAGTGCCGCCATTTATCCAAGTTGAGGTGATATTTCGACCTGGCGCAAAGATATCTAAACATGAACCGAAGTTAGAAAAGCTTGAGCGTGAATCATTGTCATCAGTTGAGCCTACCGTAACAGCATTGGCAGCTCTTGCTGGCGAATAGTTACAGGCATCTTGGTTATCATTACCCGCAGCGACAACAAACGTTATGCCTGCTGCAACGGCGTTGTTCACGGCATTATCTAGTGCTTGGGAAGCACCGCCGCCTAAACTCATGTTGGCCACAGAAGGGCCGGTCGCATTTTGGGTGATCCAGTCTACACCTGAGATAACACCTGAATTGGTACCAGAACCTTGGCAATCTAATACTCTGATCCCAACGATGTTAGCATTTTTTGCCACACCATAAGCCGCACCAGCTATGGTGCCAGCTACGTGAGTACCATGGCCGTGACAATCGGTTGCATCAGCATCGTTATCAACAAAATCCCAACCGTGGGATTGACGACCACCAAAGTCACTGTGAGCCGATACACCGGTATCGACCACATAGGCTGTCACACCTGAACCATCGTAGTTGTAGTTATAATCACCGCTTAAGGGCAAAGCACGTTGATCAACACGATCCAGTCCCCAGGTTGCCCCAGCTTGAACCGCTGATGTGCCCATTTGAGGGGAGACCGACATGATTTGGTCTTGCTCAATAAAGTCTACGCTTGGATCATTAAGCAGGTCTTTTAGTTGCCCTGGCGTTGCATTGACTAATACACCATTTAATGCGCTACCAAAATCCTTTCTAATATTGATACCAAACTTGTTTGCCATCGCATTTGCTTTTGATTTAGCAAAGTCAGCAATCGATCTTGGATGAGATAAATCTAAAACACTTGGGGTTTTAAATACCACAATATAGCTATCTTGAATGGCTTTACTTTTATCTACTGCGATCAGTTTTGCTTGTTCTGCTGCATATGCTGACGATGTTGAAATGGCAGTTGTAATGGCCAAAGATACTAATAGTTTTTTTTGCATTTGTGTCTCCAGGGTTTATATATTTTTTACTGTTATAATAATTATTTTAATATTTAACATTAATAATGTTACCAGACCAAGGTAGAACATAATTCATTCAAATAAAACAATTAATTGAATGATGGTTAACTGATTGCTTTATTGCGGTTAGTGTAAAATAATACGAAAGTATTAGTTGGAGTCGCTATTATTAATAATAAAGAATTATTCATCGTTAAATAAACCCTTAAATAGTTGTGACAATAAAATATAGAGCGATAATGAATGGCTGCAATATTTAAATCTGGCGTGATATAAAAAACTGGTTATTTATTTTGTTTATTCGAAAATAGATAGTAATAAAATGTTTAATGCACGCATTCCTATTTATAATGACTGATGCTATTTTTAAAAATACAATGTTTGGATTCATTACAGCTTGCTAACACTGAATAAAGAAAATATGTATCCTCACTCCGCGTTAAAAGGCGTCGCCAGTCCGGCAGACGACTAAGCCAACACTTGTAAATTCACTTGAGTGTAAGTTTCTTTAATCTGTTGGTGGTTTTCAGATAGAATGTTGCATCGATGCTGAAAAGGATTTTACCTTGTCTATTTCATTCTCCATATTTGTTCATCTCTTCAAAAGACAAACACCGCAAGTTTGTCGCTTATTTTGTCAGCTTCCGACAGCGGTATTACTGGTCTTATTTCCTCAAGTGACATTCGCTGCGACACAATATGCGGTTGATATTGAGCCTGTGCCTGCTTGGGTAAAAACTGTGGAGATGGCGACGCCGGATTCGATCCCTGTGGACGACATTGATTCAGGCAATTATTACTTACTGTTGGATAATCAAGTCAAAGTTGATGAAGATAATCCTCAGGTTCGCTTTACCCGTTTACAACAGTTAGTGGTTAATCAGAGAGGTTTAGAACACAACTCGCAGATAGAAGTGGACTTTGATCCGCTCTATGAATCACTGACGTTTCACTCTATTTCTATCATTCGTGATACTCAAATCATCGATAAGTTAACTGACAGTGAGATCTCTTTATTAAAACAAGAGGGTCGTATCGAGCAAGGTCTTTATGATGGGCGATTAACGGCGAATATTATTTTAGCCGATCTACGCATCGGTGATGTCATCGACTATAGCTACTCGATTACGGGGGCGAATCCTATTTATCAGGGTATTTTTGCCTATCGACGGGGCTTGCAGTGGTCGGTGCCACTGCACGCTCAGCATGTAAGAGTGTTATGGGGTAAGAATCAACCTCTGTATGTCAATATGAGGAACTCTCAGGATAGTGTCACCGAATCTAAGCTTACCATTGATAACTCAACCTATGTTGAATATGCCATTTCACGTTCAGATAGCCCAATATTACAAAATGAAAGCAACACCCCGGCCTGGTACAACCCCTATATCACAGTGTATTTTTCGGAAATAAATAGTTGGAACAAGGTGGTTGATTGGGCGCTGCCTATGTATAGCAAAGCAGGCATGACGGGGACTAATATTAAAGGTGCTGGTGTTGAAGGTAGTGGTTTTAAAAGCGTTAATGTTCAACAGGTTATTGAATATATCAAACGTAAGACCCCTGTGCCGAACCAGCGAGTTATGTACGCACTGAACTATGTTCAAGATCAGATCCGCTATTTAGGGCTTGAAATGGGCGTCAATTCTCATCAACCATCACGAGCTGAAGACACCCTAAGTAGACGTTATGGTGACTGTAAAGACAAAGTCGTGCTGTTTATCACGCTACTTAAGGGAATGGATATCGATGCCTACCCGGTATTAGTCGCTACAGATGAAGGGCTAGATTTACCCTCACAACCCGCTTCGATAAATGCCTTCAATCATGTGGTAGCCAAAGTACAAGTACTTGGTATGACCTATTGGTTAGATCCAACAATGAACTATCAAAAAGGGCCTTTGCAAGGGATTTATCAAGCGAATTATCATTACGGTTTAGTGATTAAGCCCGGTGTAAGCGAATTAGCAGAGATTAAGATCCATAATCCTAAATCTATGTTAACCGTTGTTGAATCATATGATTTAAGCGCGGGTAAGGATGGTAAATCAACCCTCTCAGTTAAGAGTCAATATCAAGGCGATCGGGCACAGAATTTTCGTTACCAACTTGAGGACATTGGTTTTAAGGCACTTCAGGCACTTTATGAAGATTATTATCGCGACATTTTTGCCGATATAGCGTTAACGGATAAAGTGACCATCAATGATGATAAACAAACGGGTGTATTGTACTCGCAACAAGACTATCGGATTAATCATGCTTGGCAGCCTGATGGAGAGGACTTTAGCGTCGCATTTGCCAGTTACCAGATCAAAAATGCACTCAATAAACCAAACAAAGCAGATCGTAACTCACCTTATTCGACGGGCTTCCCTAATAAGATACAGCACACTATTCATGTACAAGTATCCGATGGTAATTGGGAGTTTCCTAGTGAAACGATAACGGAAAATAATCCATTCTTTTCCTATGAATTTTCATCGAATTTTGACGATACAGCTAAAACGTTAACCTTAACCTTTAATTATCGCTCTAAAGTCGAGTCTATTACAGCGATGGATCTGGGGGATTACATTGATGCCATCGAAAAAATTGAAGACTCTCTTTACTATTCCGTACTTACCTATGGTGAGGGGAGTAGGGCAACTACCGAGCAAACCAGTGTTTCAGATCCTGTGACAAGCGATGGACTTGATAACAAAAGCCAATTAATTATCTTATGTGCGCTGCTCTATATCCTTGGGTTGATCTACGCTATTGCAACCTGGCGAATAGATTCAAGTAGCCGTATTAATTATTCAGACGAGAGATATTATCCAGTATCACGACGTAAACTGCTTTTTTTATCACTTGCTACTGGGGGTATATACACCAGTTATTGGTTCTATAGAAACTGGAAATATGTCAAAGAGTCTGAGCAGCTAGGTATCATGCCTATCGCAAGAGGGATCTTTAGTGCCTTTTGGTACTACCCTTTATTTACGCATTTAGTTGAAGATAGCAAAGAAAGATATGCCAAGAACACCGTTATGCCAATGGGTATGGGAATTGCCGCCGCTATCTTGTTTTTTATCGCTAATTATACCTACAACTCAGACCATTTATATTTAGCGGGTATGATGGCTGTTCCAATACTTTTATTCCCGTTACTCAATTACATTAATCACCTCAATGGCTGTACGTCTTTGGCTTATATTGATAACTCAGCTTGGAAAGTGCGCCACACTCTTGTTTCAATCCTCTTTATTCCTTGGATATTGTTAGCTATTGGAACTGACTTAACGGTTTTCCCGTCTGGAAAAATAATGACTGGTGAGCAGGTATCACAGCGTAATATTGATTTCATGAGCGCCAATAAGATCATTGAGGAAAATGAAGATGTGTTGATGTTCTACAGTGATGGTTTTATCAGTTATCAAGAGGACGGTAACGGGTTCACTCAGTCATCCGTATTTTCCTATTGGAAAGAAGGTGGCGAACTTAACATCGCTACCGCTGATTTCGTTGATGTTAAAAACCTTAAGGTGGAGTACGGTGATGCGTTAGATAGCCAAACGGTTATCACAGTGCAGCTCAATGATGATAGCGACTTTGTGTTAATCATCTCAACCGAAGATAAACTTGATTTGACCTTTTATCAAAGTTTGAGAAGAAATTGGTACCAGTCTAATAAGCGTGCAAAGAATGAAGATAGTTGAGTTTAGCTTGTCATCATATTTAACGGCTAACGCTTCATAATTGTAAATGAGTTGTTTAGTCTTTTGAGTATTGAATTGATGTAAATATATTCAATGAAATTATAAGGTTCTAAATATTAATTTAATTGTTGTAATAAGAATCATTACTGTTAACCTTAGCGCCATTGTGGGTAATAATGAAAGCGCGAAATGACAAAAATATTGAAAACATTGCACAACTGGATTGGTTTTTTTATCAGTTTGATCATGTTAGTTGTGTTAACGACGGGGGTATATTTAGGCGGTGTTGATCTGCTTAAGCGTTGGGATAGTAAAGGACAGGTTTACACAAACTTATCCCATGAGCAAAAAGCACAGATCGTGGCAATGGCACTCGCGAAATATCCTGAAGCATCTGGGGTAAAGTTACCTACTGAGATGTTCCCCTATGTTGAAGCTAGCTCGAGGGAAAAATCGACTTATCTCACCACTGGCCTCGAAGAGATAGGCTCTGTGGCTAAGAGTGACAATGAAGTGTGGCGCTTTATCTTCTTTTTTCATCGCAATTTTCAGTTAAGTGATCCGGGCAAGCATGTTAATGCTATCAGCGCTATTTTAGCAACGGTGATCATGTTTATCGGTCTCTATTTATGGTGGTTAATTCGTCAAGGCTTTAGGTGGAAAAAAACACTGCCAAAAAATGGTAAAAACAGTGCATTAATTAAAAGTCATATTCAGTTGGGGCTGATTTTTTCAATTCCGCTGTTGATTATGTCCATAAGCGGCGCCTACATCACCTATGGCTCTTGGGGTGACTCGACTTTGGATGACCATCGACAACAGCCGATTTTGGCACAAGCTGGTGACTGGGAAGCGCAGATTATTGCTGCACAAAAAATATGGCCTGAGTCTGAACTTGTTTCAGTGTCCAAACCACGTAAAGCAGAAGAGGGCAGTTATCTTTATTCGCTGAGCTTTAATGGCGATAACACGTTAGGTTTACTGCAGACTGACACCATCAAAATAGATCTATTAACCGGTAAGTTAGATTCGGCTCAGACCTTCAGTGATAAAGGTCTTACATACCAGTTAAAGTACAGTGCGCGTTTTTTGCATGATGGCACCAGAATGCCAACTTGGTACCTACTTATACTGATCATAAGTTCAATCGTGGGGACATTCATGGTCGCCTTTGTGATCGTCACGTTTACACGGAAGGAGCTCTTAGGCTGGTTTAAGACAAGATCTATTTTGCGTACGCAATAAGTCACTTCGTCATCCTGTATTTTCTTTTATATGGAGATACAGGATGCTATGTTTTCTTTAATTACGAAATACGTTACTAATTAACCACTTACTAATAAAGTAAAATCTCACTGTCAAAGTATATTTTAAAAATCAATTAAAATCATATGGTTACTCATGCCACCAAAGTCGAATGGGCTGTTGGCGCGGCAGGTTATATCCTAATATCTAAATAAAATAACAATTACAAATAAAAATAGGTGAAATAAATGAATAATTATCAATCATCGATTAAGGCTTGTAGTTTCCTGTGTATTTTTATGTATTTTATGGTTCCAACAGCTTCGGCTAGAACGATAAATGTTTATCTGCAAGGCGGTCAGTCAAATTCAGATGGGAGAGCCGTTAGTGGCAATCTAAATTCTCCCTATGACGTAAAGCAAGCCAATTATATGATAATTTTAAGGACTGAAAGATTATCGACTCCTGTTGTCACAACGGTTAGACCTAGCCTTAGTGAATCGGGTCAGTCTGGTCCTGAGCTGTCATTTTCTTCAAACATAGCTGAAAAATATGCGGGCAATCTTGTACATCCAGACGAAGAGATTGGTGACTCGATTGTTATTTTGAAATATGCTAATGGTGGAACAAACTTACATACAAACTGGAAGGCAAATGGCACCACAAGCACAACCGGTGATGGCAGAGATTACTTGCGGTTTCAACAAACTGTTGCCTGGGGCTTAGATTATTTAGCAGAGACTTATCCCAATTCTGATATTAATGTTGCCGGCATGTATTGGATGCAAGGAGAGTCTGATGCTTTTGCTGGACAGAGTAGTGGGCAGTATCAAAGTAATTTAACCACCCTTATTCAAGATGTACGAGCCAACTATGGAAAGAATCTGCCATTTGCAGTCGGTTTATTGTCCACGCAGCAGATCGCAATTGGTACAACTGAACGTAACAACATTGTTTTAGCTCAACAAAACGTTGCGGACAATCTCTTTGGTGTCGGCACCGTCAATACGGATACTTTTGGTATAAAAGGAGATAACTTACATTTTAATGCCACTGGTCAAATCTCGTTAGGCAGTGCATTTGCAGACTCATTGGATAATTTAAATTCAACGTATTTTGTCAATTTATATCCATTCAACTCCGTCAGACATTACTCTTTTGATGGATCTTTAGAAGACAGTGGAGTGCAGAAAAATCATGGAACGGGTTCTCCGGTTGGTTATTCCACCACAGATAAAGCCTTTGGATCCGCTGCCGTTCAGTTAGCAGGAACGCCTATTCAAATTCCCTCTATTCAGTACGAAAATGGTTCGCCATATAGTGTCTCATTTTGGTTGAAACGAGAAGATAAAGATAGAATTTGGGATCTCGTTGTGGGCAGTGCTTTGGATAGAAATAATTTCATTGGGATTAAGGCTAATGAAACGGTCAGATGGCGAGGGATTAACGCTACAGCACCAAATCAAGCTGACTTTATGAATGCGGTTGGAAATGATACCAAGTGGCACCACTATGTTATTGTTGCTTCTAAAGTGGGTGAGAATACGAATGAAATAACCTTATATGTAGATGGTCTTTTTCAAGGGAAGGCGAGTAACAAAAATACAAGGTTCATTATTGATAGTATTGGTAAAGCATACACGGGCAATAATTATTTAGTAAACGGATTATTGGATGAAGTCTGGATAATAGATGACGCCATAACGCCAGCTCAAGTTGCAAGTCTGTTCTTACTTAATGAGCTCCCTAATCAGTGCTATTGATAGTTTAAATCAAAGCGGCAACTTTGGAGGGGGATAGCTGGATCCAGGGACAAATGTGGCATGAAAAAGGAACTCGATATAAACTTGAGTTCCTTTTTTTGTATCTTCTAGCGTAAATTAACGAAGGATCATCTGGTCACGTTCAGGACCGACAGATACCATGCTAATTGCTACACCCATTAGCTCTTCGATACGCAGTACATAGGCTTGGGCAGCTTTTGGTAAGCTTTCAAAGGTACGACACGTAGTAATGTCTTCGCTCCATGGCTCCATCTGCTCATAAATAGCCGTTAGCGCCGCAGTTTGTGGCCAGATAGGGTTTTCGGTATGTTCACCTGTGTAGGCGACACAGATTTTAAGGTCACTCATACCTGTTAAACAATCAATCTTGGTCAGCGCAATTTCAGTTGCCGCTTGTAACTCAACGCCGTTACGCGTTGCTACCGCATCAAAGTAACCCATATCACGTGGACGTCCGGTGGTCGCGCCATACTCGTTAGCTGACTCGCGGAAGTTATCTTGCTCTTCCATTGCTGTAACCAATGTCCCTGTACCGACAGATGAGCTAAATGCTTTAGCCACGGCAATAATACGCTCAGGACGCAATGCTGGTAGGCCACTGCCGATACCAGCATAAGCTGCGGTAACGTTTGATGAGGTTGTCCATGGGTATTCGCCATAAACTAAATCACGACCAGCACCTAGTTGAGCTTCAAACAATAAGTTAGCATTATTGCTTTGCATCACTTTTAGCGGCTCAGTCACGTTACAGATAAATTCACGCCAAGGAGCGGTGACATCCAGTAACCATGCCGTCATCTCTTCAGCCGTCTGGCTAAAGTCACAACTTGGGTAGAGGGCTTTTAATTGTGGCATTTTCCAATCAAGCATAAATTGAATACGCTCAAGCAGCACTTCTGGTTGCATTAGCCAGCCGACCAGAATGCCTTTCTTCATGACGCGATCGCCATAGGCTGGTGCGATACCTTGACGAGTCGAACCGTAGGCAGCATCGCCTAAACGTTGCTCCTCTAAGGTGTCTTCAAGTGCGTGTAGAGGCAGACATAAAGTAGCGCGATCCGAGATGTGCATTTTCACATCTACACCAGCGGCTTTAACTTCAGCAATCTCTTCGCTTAATGCCGCAGGACTGATAACCATGCCAGGGCCGAGGACTGCGGTACAATCTGGGTTGAATATGCCACTTGGAAGTTGATGTAACTTAAAGGTACCAAAGTCATTGACGACAGTATGTCCCGCATTATTTCCACCTTGGAAACGAATGCTTGCTGCAGCATCGGACGCAAGAAAATCGACGATACGGCCCTTGCCTTCATCACCCCAATTAGCACCCACGACTACAATAGACGGCATAACACACACTCCTAAATAATTAAGAGGCTATGCTAATTGAACTTGTTAGATATGAGAAATTAATAATTATTATAGGATTGATAAGGAATTCATATATCATAGTACTAGTGGTGGCTCAATTAAACAACGAGGTAGAAAAGCTATGCTTGAGCTCAATTGGCTAAAAACGTTTGTCACCTTAGCAGAGCAGCAACATTTTGGCAAAGCGGCTGCGGCTCTGCACATGACTCAACCTAATGTCAGCTTGCATATCAAGCAGCTAGAAAGAACGACTCGAGTTAAGCTCATTGAGCGAAATCCATTCCACTTAACTGAGGCGGGCGTTCGATTGTTGCTGAGCAGCCAAAAAACTTTGATGGAACTGCAGGTCTGCCAAGCAGATTTGAATGCGATTAACGATCTCAGCCAAGGAACCCTGACCATTGCGGCCAGTGATATTATCTCTCGCTTGTTGTTGATCTCACCATTTCAGTTGTTTAAAGCGCAATTTCCGGGGATCGATTTCTCGCTGTTAAATACCACGTCATCACAAGCATCTGAATTAGTGAAAAGCGCACAAGCGGACTTGGGCTTTGTTATTGCCCAAAAAGAGAGTCAGCCGCTGCACTTTACTGAGTTACAACAGATACGATGGTGTGCACTAGGTGATAATTTAGCCCAATGGCAACAGGCAAAACAACAACCCGAGTTAGTATTAGAAAGCGAACCTACCTTGATATTATTAGGCCACGATACCCGTACTCGCGACCTGCTTGATTTAGCGTTGCCATCGCTTAATTTACCAACATATCGGATCATGGAGGTGGGGAGTGTCGATGCGCAAATCGACTGGGCTGAAGCGGGTTTTGGGGTGGCAATAGTGCCTGAGTTTTCAATTCATACCAAACGAAACCTTAAGACCAAAGTGACACCATTACCTCAGTTTCCAACCACCAGCCTCGGCTACATTGTGCGTCAGAATCAGATCCTGTCAAAAGCCATTAAGCAGCTTTTGAAATGGGTCGATGAGGAGATTATCAGCTTGCAGAATTAAATCTTGTGTGGGTGAGTATACAGATTGGGCTTATAGATAAGGCCTTTCCATGGAAATGTGGAAAGGCCTTACAGCTTGTATTGTCTAATTTAGCAATTACATTCCCATTGACGCGTTAACTTTCTTCCCTAACCGGTAATACCAGATAGATAATGGCATAAATATCAAATTCATTACTGTGGTTAGATTAAAGCCGAATCCAGCTTGATGTAAAGTGCGTAATGCCTCTTTGGAGGCTGACCAATCCACTTGGCTAAAGAGAACATCTAGGATTAAACCTGTGGCAAGAATACTGATAAACAGTGAAGCAACAATCCAGCGTGCTGGGGCTACACCATAGTAGTTTTTATAAACCTGTGTCATTGGAATGGTTATTACGTCGGCTAAAATAAAGCCCATCACGCCACCAAAAGAGATCCCGCCGTGCCAGAGTGCCGCTGCCAACAACAAATTACCCACTGAGCAAACATATGCTATCACGGCGACAAAAATACCGATCACTACATCAAGTAAAGAGTGTAACCATGCAGGCAAGAAAGTTTGGTTATCAATAAAGAGGTCACGCCACCAGTCTTGTGGTACTAGTGCTATGAGTAGAGATGAAATAACCACGCCGATGAGTATCTCTCTGCCAATCATACTGATGTCCATTTGGAAAAAACCAGCACTGTGTTTCAGCTTAGAATTGAATGAGGAATCTTTCACGGAGGGGGTACTATGATCCATATTACCCATATCCATGGAGCCCATAGATTCTTTACTCATGTCCATGCCACAGTCAGAGATTGAATCATCAGCACTTTCTTTCTTCATACTCGACATGTCCATATCAGAGCCAGACATTGAAGCCATCTCATCTGTGTTGTCTTTTTTCATGCTAGACATGTCCATGCCGCAGTCAGACACGGCTGGTGCTGGACTATTGCCGATTTTAGCTTCTAAGGCATCGAGTTGCACCTTAGGATAGAAGTGGAAAACGATGGCAACGATAATGATGAGAATGATACCGCCGATGATTTCACCCCATAGAAAATACCAGCCGAGTAATGACACCAGTACAATGAACATCTCTAAAATAAGGTTGGTGCTTGCGACCAGAAAGGCCATGGCATTGGGTAAGCTTGCTTTTTTTGTCAGTAAGGTTTTAGAAAGTGATGCCGCTGCATAGGAGCAGGAGGAAGACACCATGCCAAGAAGGGTAACTAAGGTTAAGCTTTTAATATTGGTGTGTCCCAGGTGTTTTATTACTTGATCCACGGGTAAAATATGCCTCAGTAAAGATGAGAGCATCAATCCAAAAGCTAATGGCCAATAAATTTGCCATATCATGCCACTCAACGTATCAATGACATGCATGATAATTTGCATTGCACTGTGTTCCATATCAATCCCTTAATAAATTAAACACTAAAATGAAGAATAGAGAAAATGAGCTCGATTTTGAGCTTAAATCGCACATAGTACGAGTTTTACGAGATGCTTTGGCATAATAGTCCTGTTGTTGGCGCTAAACAACCGATCTATCACTATTTATTGGTTACTCTTTATTCATCTTTTAATCTTTCTTTAATTTCATAATCTTGCTGACATTATCTATATTTTGATCCCTATAAAATTGTTAATATGCGCAGATATTTTGAATATCTGAGGTTGTAGATGGAGCTTAGGCGACATGCTGTGAAATTTGGCTTATTGCAGGGGTTGTTTTTTGCTCAAACAGCGAGTTTGTGTGAGCAAGGGTTAACCATTGACGGTAAATTATTCCCATATCCGAGCATGGATGAAACGGTTGAAGTGAGGCATGGCTGGTTTACTCAGACGTTAGTATGGGGCAACTGTCACTTTACTTTTTTTAGATTTATCGCCAGTAAACCACTATTTACATTAGGCATACACAATAGACTCGTGTATTGCAAGGCCGAGCTTCAACAAGCATATGATAGTTTGCTCATTGATATAACCAAGTTTGATAGCACCTTTAGACAACATAATCGTTATTTACGTCATTCCGATAGCTCTGTGTTAGCGCAAGACTTCAATGGTTGCTTAGCATTATTTAAGCAAACGGTGCATTTCAAAAAATTGGGCTTTGATGTGACTAAACTCAATTGCCGCTTAGCTAAATTTACTAAACAGCCGCAGCTGTTTACGGAAAAATATAATCAATGGTGGTTAGACAAGCAGTTAGATAAGCATCAAGTCCTGTTTGATTCACTGGAAGATAACCCACTCACTTCACTGCAGCGTCAAGCCTGTGCTCTCGATGAAGACAACGTCTTAGTCATTGCTGGGGCCGGAACGGGTAAAACCAGCACCATGGCAGCCAAAGCCGCGTATTTAGTTAACCAAGGTTTGGCTAAGCCCGGTGAAATTTTGATGTTAGCTTATGGTAACGATGCCAAGATTGAACTCGAAGCGCGAGTTTACGCAATTCCAGATCTCAATGCAGTGAAAGTGAGAACCTTTCATGGCTTAGGTAAGGAGATCATTCAGTTTTATCAGAATAGTTCGACTCAAGTATCGGTGTTAGCCACCGATGACAAGCAGTTTACTCAATTTATTGATAGCCAACTTGATGAGATTATTGCCGATCCAAAGATGGCGGATCCCATTGCTGATTATTTTGGTCGTTATCTGTATCCGCAGGTTAATGAGCTAGACTTTCAAACCCAAGGCCAATATCGCTCATACATTAAAAATAATGAGATAAGAGCACTTTCGGGGGATTTAGTGAAAAGCTTTCAGGAGCTTATGATCTGTAACTATCTTTATACTCATGGTATTACTTTTGAATATGAGCCTAGGTACGCCCCTAAAGATGGGGCTTGTGTGAATGAGCCAGGAAAGGATGTTTATCAACCAGATTTTTATATTCCAGCCCTTGATGCTTATCTGGAGCATTTTGGTATCGATAAACAAGGCAATACCCGCCCTGATATCGATAAAATAGCCTACAACTTGAGTCGTGAATGGAAAATTGATCTTCATAAACGACATGAAACTTGTTTATTGCAAACCTTTAGTTGGCAAGCCGATATGGGAGTATTGGAAAAATTTTTAGAGCGATTGTTATGTGATCGCTGTCAGGAGATAGGACTTACTGACAATCAGCTTTTTAAACCTATATCTCCTGAAGAGGTGTTTACTCAGGTAAAAGCCTTGGGTGTTTATCGCAATGTAAGCCAGTTAATGTCCAGTTTTGTATCACTTTTTAAGTCATCAGGATTAAGTTTGCATGATCTTGAGCAAATGATGATGCCAAGAGGGTCTGATAACAAAACTTTCGCCTATAACCAATTAAGGTGGAAAGTTTTCTTACAGCTATTTAGGTGGGTGTACTCACGCTATGAATCTCACCTAAGCTCGCTTAACACCTTAGATTTTTCAGATATGATCGCTCAAAGTGTTGAGATGACTCGCGCTAATGATTTTCATCAAAAAACCCAAGGTCGATTCCGCTATAAATACATCATGGTCGATGAGTTTCAGGATATCTCTTCAGAGCGAGCCAAGTTGGTGACTCAATTGCGGGATTCAAGTCCAGGTTGTGCATTATTTTGCGTTGGTGATGATTGGCAAGCGATATACCGATTTACCGGCAGTGATCTTAGATTAACGACCCACTTCAGTCACATTTTTGGCGCCACTAAGGTGGTGACGCTCGATAAGACATTTAGATTTAATGATCGTATTGAGAAAGTGGCCTCAGGCTTTATTCAGGCTAATCCGGCACAGTTAAAGAAAAATCTCACTACCCACACAATTAGTGATAACCCGCAAGTCTATGTATTGATTAATTCAAAAGAGGCAGGGATAACGCAGGCGTTCGATAGCATCCTCGACCTGATGAGTTCAGAATTGAATACTGCTTCTGCCAGCGTGATGGTGATCAGTCGCTTTAAAAGCTCTTTGAAAGGGTTAAGCATTTGGCAAAAAAGTTATTCACAACTTAAAATCTCTGGCTTTTCAGCACACGCATCGAAAGGGAAACAGGCTGACTTTGTCATCATAGTTGATGTAAATGACGATAAATATGGTTTTCCGAGTAAGCTTGATAGCGATCCGATTTTAGACGCCTTGCTACCAAAACTCGACAGTTACGCTTATACCGAAGAGCGCCGCTTATTCTATGTCGCACTATCACGCGCTAAGAGGAGGGTGTTTATTCAGGCTGAAATAGGTAAAGAGTCTGTGTTTGTCAAAGAGCTGATGGAGTTTAATCAGGATATTTACTGTTTTCACCGTGAACTGACTCCACTGTATGTCGACGATTTATCTTGCCCTAAATGTGTTACAGGTAAATTGATTAAGCGGACCAATAGTAAAAGTGGAAAAGCTTTTTTAGCCTGTAGCTTACATAGAATGAAAGATGATAATAGTTGTCAATACACCGCTAACTTGCCTGCCAGAGTCAAAGCTATTACAACTTAGTTGCATAGCAAAGATAATCTGCTAATGAATGCCCATTATCTTATTCATTCTGTGGTTACTAGATATGATGTAAATTGCACCATATCCTTCGTGTTTTTGTGATACTGGTTCAATATTGGCACGCTTTCCTTTATTTCTCGCATGTTATTATTCAACTCATTTTTAAGGCTACTGGCCAGTTAATCCTATTGTGCTAAATCCAATAACATCATTTATTGAGTGTGAAATTTGAACAGTTTATTTTTAGAAACCTATATCGGTAAAATGAAACTAAAAAATCGTTTTATTAGAAGTGCCACTTGGGAGAACATGGCTACTGATGATGGACACATGACGGAAAAACTCTATGCCATCTATGATGAGCTCTCAAAGGGTGAGCTGGGGTTAATCATTACGGGTTATGCAAACATCGTTGCAGAGGAGCGTCCGAATCCGGGAATGATGGGGATTTATGATGACTCGTTTATCGATGAATACAAGCTGCTCACTAATTTAGTTCATGAAAATAATACTAAAATCATTATGCAGCTTGCCTATGGTGGTACAAAAACAACGCATAACGTTGGTAGCCGAGTCATCTTTGCACCGAGTGACGTTTGTGAGAAAAGCACGCAAACATTAGGCACAGCCATGACCAAGCATGATATCGATTATATTGTTGATGGATTTGTTCAAGCCAGTAGAAGAGCTAAGGAAGCTGGTTTTGATGGCATTGAAATACATGGTGCACACACCTATTTAATTAATCAATTTTTGAGTCCATATTACAATAGAAGGGACGATGAATATGGAGGGTGTCTTGAAAACCGCATGCGGTTTTTATCCGATATTTTTATTGGTATAAGACAAGTTGTCGGAAGAGATTATCCCATTTTAGTTAAGTTAACCGCTTCTGAATTTTTTAATGGTGGATTAACCTTTGCCGATACTCGCATCATTTGTAAAAAGTTAACAGAATTAGGTGTTGATGGTATAGAGATATCAGGCAACATACATGGCAATGCCAAATCCCTTGTTGGTGAGTCTTTTGATGGATATAAGATTCAGGAAGAGGGGTATTTTTATGAATATGGTGAGGTTATTAGTCACGAGATTAATGTACCTATCATAACTGTGGGTGGCCTTACCGATATCAACACTATCGAAGCAATTGCAAGTAAAACAAAGATACACCTCTTCGCCTTGGCAAGACCTTTACTTTCAGAGCCTCACTTAATCAAACGATGGAAATCAGGCGACCGAACACCGATTAAATGTGAAAGATGTTCGAAATGCAGAACTCGCAGAGGTAACTTCTGTGTTGTAAATAAGAATAAGCAATTGAATTAACTTAAATTCCAAGATGGTTTGGCTACATGGTTAGGGCTGGGTATATACTTAGAGTTGTTGATGTTTTCTGAGCTAAAACTAGGACGTGTTACATGGTCGATCCAAACAACTCTCTACAAAGCAATGGTGATAGTCAAATTGATATGGAAGCCATGGGTGATTTTTTCGATGACTTTAAGATTGCACACCAAACATGTGACTCAGTATTACTTAAACTTGAAGATGATCCTGAAAATGATACGCTCTTAAACTCCTTGTTTAGATCTATCCATACCATTAAGGGGAACCTGATTTATGTCGGGCTGGAAGATCTGACTCCATTGGTTCAAAGTTTAGAAGATCTTCTGGATGCGATACGGAAAAAGTCTGTTGCTTACGATAGCCTTCTTTGTGATGTGATCTTGCTGACATTAGACAAAACAGAAAACATGGTTCAATCGAGACTTAACCCTAGTTCTGAGGATATACCAATAATCCTGTCTGAAACTGATATCGACAATTTGTGTGTCAATATCAGTTGTATTGCCGATGTAGCGCCAAACAATAGAGTAGAATATATCAGAACTTGTCTATTTATCTTAGATCCCGATACTCATCTTGATAATTCAATGCCTTCAAACTCTTCGGCGGATAAAGCGGCTATTGCTGAAGAAAGCCAAGCTAAAACTAACACTAACACTAACCAACAAGCGGCAAGCATACTCTCCAGAGAACTGCAGGTGAATACTGATTACTTAGTCAGTGATAAATCGATTAATCATAAAGAGTTTTATGATGTTTTTGTAGAGTATAATATTGAAATTGATGAAGATATTGTTTTCTTTAGCGGTTTAAGTTCTCCATTGGAGAGTCGTTCTTTCTACTGGAAGGGACGTACATTGCGCTTGTTAATTTTGACATTGGCGATGAATGAAAAGTCAGGTCAACGGGTTGATGCTACTCAACTTACTGTCGCGGTATTGATGCATGATCTTGGTATGTCCTTTCTTCCCCGTTCTTTGCTGATTAATACCGGTGCCCTTAATGAAAGTGAGAGGCTAGCATTACAACGACACCCTAATTTCGGTTGGCTGCTATTGGACGAGTCTGAAAAATGGAGCGATGCTGCACTGATCGTATTACAACACCATGAACAGCTAGATGGTTCAGGTTACCCAAACCACTTAATTGATGAACAGATCTGTCAGGGCGCTAAAATCTTAGCCATCGCAGATACCTTTGACGCAAGATCACATGAACGAGCCCATCACACCTTGTTAAAACGGCCTTTGGTTCGCACCATGATTGAGATTAATAACTTCTCTGGTACTCAGTTTGATCCTTATTGGGTTGATATATTCAATCAAGTCGTGCGCGGCGAGGTCTGAGTGAGTTATTGATGTGGTCGTCACTATCGTCCACATTAAGGCTACTTTATCTATGCGTAATGGGTAAGAAATCATAGTGTTACGTCTTCAACTATAAGCTCACTATTATCTAAAGCATGCTTTATTTCGTGCTCACTATCGAAGTAGCAATAAGCGTGTTTTTCATGTTTAATGTCCATAAAGTAGCGGGAGCAACCAAGGGTTGCTTTACGCTTAAATGATTCTACTGTCTCAATGGTTTATGGCTATGTATCACACTTAACTGTATTGCTGAACACTTTGAGCTTAATGTTGATTAGGCTGCTTGTCGCTAAATAAAGTCCACTATATTATTCAGATCATTTTCTTGGGTATATTTTGGATTAAGCTTTTTTCAATTATTTTCTTATTTAGTGTCCAAAAAGCGAATGCTTATACATTATAGGAGTATTGGTTTTGGATTTAACAGAATTCAGAACCGTAATTCAATGTTTTTCACTTAATTAAGGAAATATTATGTCCAAGCTGTTTCTATGTATGCAACGCAGTGAGTCAGGTACTTGTGAATCATCTTCGCCATCGCCTTCTCAAATGGAGGCTATGTACGCCAAGTTTAATGCTTGGAAGGATAAATATGGCAATAATATTGTCGACATGGGGGGCAAGCTCAATGCCAGCGGAAAAGTGGTTAAACATGATAGCGTCATCGATGGTCCATTTATGGAGTCAAAAGAGATTATAGGGGGCTTTATGATCATTTCGGCCGATACACTTGAGTTTGCTATGGAGATTGTACAAGCAAGTCCAGGTGTAGCAATGCCGGGCTCCAGTGTCGAGATAAGAGAGATACATAAACCTTGATAACTGATCACCTGATTGACCATTTTTTTCGTCATGAATATGGCAAATTAGTCTCGGTATTGTCGCATCGCGTTGGGATGCGACATATCGAAGCGGTCGAAGATGCAGTTCAATTTGCACTTTTGACTGGTATTGATACTTGGGTAAGAAAAAAACGTCCCGATAATCCTACTGCTTGGCTCTATCGAGTCGCCCATAACAAACTACTCAGTGAATTACGAACACAGACAAGACATAACAAAATTCTGCAGGTCAACACTGATGAGTTCACCGACTTAGAGGAGTTGGCCCCTGAGGTTTCCTTTTCAGCTGAGCTTGAAGATGAGATGTTGCGAATGCTGTTCCTGTGTTGTGATGAAACCGTTCCCCTTGAGTCACAACTGGTCTTTGCGCTTAAGTCTTTATGTGGTTTTAGTATTAAAGAGATCTCCATCAGACTTTTTACCAGTGAAGCCAATGTATATAAACGTCTTAGTCGTGCTAGAAAGATCTTAAAAGAAACAGTATCTACGACTACGGAACTCTCTGCTACACAATACACTAAACGGTTAGCCGCGGTGAATAAGGTGTTGTATCTCTTGTTTACTGAAGGTTATCTCTCATCAAGTTTGGCTTCATCCATGCGCAAAGATCTGTGTGAAGAGGCGATACGTTTGACACTTACGTTGGTAAACAACCCAATTGGTCGTGTTCCGGAAAGCTTTGCACTGTTGGCATTGATGTATTTTCACCTTTCAAGAATGTCAGCAAGAGAAGATGATGTCGGCAGTTTACTTTTGCTCGAAGAGCAGGACAGGTCATTATGGGATAAGTGCTGCATCGAACGCGGTATGTCGTGGCTAGCAAGATCTGCTGAAGGAGCTCTCTTTTCTCGTTACCATGCCGAAGCAGGTGTCGCTGCAGAACATTGTCTGGCACCTTCTTTTTCACAAACTCGCTGGTATAGGGTGGTGGAATGCTACACACTACTAGAGCAAGCTGCCCCCTCAGCTCTTCATCGTTTAAATCGCGCTGTAGCCGTTGCTGAGTGGAAAGGACCTTTGGCGGGGTTGAGTGTGTTAAAGGAGGTGACACCGCCAACTTGGTTAGTCTCCAGTTATTTGTGGAGTGCTGTACTTGCCGATCTGCATCTTCGCTGTGGAAATGTTGAATTAGGAGAGTGTTTCAGCGAGAAGGCGCTAAGTTTAGCGCCCACTGAGACGATTCGAACGTTACTCAGGCGCAGACTCCATCGAAGTCGAATTAAGGTTTAATGCTAGTGACCGGTTCATATGTGTTTAGCCAAGTTTCAAACTCCTCAGGGGGGAGGGGACGACTGATAAGGTACCCCTGAATCCAATCACATTGCTCCTGCTTAAGAAATTCTCGCTGAATGTCTGTTTCTACTCCCTCTGCGATTACTTGCATGCCTAATTTATGAGCTAAAGCGATAATGCCTGAAGTCACGGCCGCGCTGTCTTTATCATTGGGCAGATTAGTGATAAATGAATAGTCAATTTTAAGGGTGTCCACAGGAAATTTTGTTAAATAACTTAACGATGAGTAGCCGGTACCAAAGTCATCAATGGCAACTGATACCCCCATCTCCTTTAGACCATTAAGTAAATTGAGACAAGCTTCAGACTCCACCGCCATCACACTTTCCGTCATCTCTAACTGTATGTGTCTAGCACTCAGTTTATGGGTATTGAGGCAACTTTTGACTCGCTCAAGTAAGTAGGCTTGCTTCATCTGATGCCCTGATAGGTTAACGGCAATGAAATCTAGGCCTAAGCCCTCATTTAACCAGTGTTTAATCTGCTCACAGCTTTTGTTTAACACCCATTCCCCTAAGGGGATTATCAAGCCTGATTCCTCAGCGAGAGGAATAAACTCATCAGGCGACATAAATCCTCGTACAGGATGATTCCACCTGACCAGCGCCTCTGCCCCCATCAAATTGCCAGTATTAAGATCGATTTGTGGTTGATAATGAAGGATAAGTTCATCATTCTCTATGGCGAGTCGTAGATCGCGTTCAAGTTCTATCCTGCGAACAAGCTCAGCTTCCATTCCGTACTCATAGAATTGAAATTGGTTTCCACCTCTGGATTTAGCCCGATACATTGCGGTGTCAGCATGCTTCATTAAGGTATTAATGTCTTGACCATCAGAAGGATATACTGAAATCCCCACGCTCACCGGAGCACGAACAGCTTGCTTCATAAAGGTAAAGGGTTCGGCTAATATCTTACATATCTTGTTAGCAACCTTGGTAGCGATGGACGACGTTTTGATGTCTTCTAATATAATAGTGAACTCATCACCACCTAACCTGACGACCAGGTCGTCCGTTCTGACGCAATGTGAGATCCGTTTAGAGACCGCTTTAAGCAGCATATCGCCAACGTCATGACCTTGGGTATCATTGACTAATTTAAATTTTTCTAAATCAATAAACATCAATACTAACATGCTATTACTCGACTTTACTTGGTTAAGGCTTTGGGTAAATTTCTCCATAAATTGGGTTCGGTTAGGTAAACAAGTAAGAGGATCATGATAGGCCAGTTGGTATATGCGTCTCTCAGCTTGAATTGTTCGAATAAGATGTGCCACCCGATTTCTCAACACATGAAGATTTATCGGTTTAGGGATAAAATCAGTGACACCATATTCGAAAGCCATATTGACAATATCTTCATCGTCAGATGCTGTGAGCATCAATATGGTGGTTTAAAGTCGGAAGAAAGTGTTAAAATTCGGCTCATGGCCTCTAAACCATTCATCTCTTCCATCATGGCATCCATTAAAATCATATCGGGAATATTGCGTTCACACTTTGACAACGCTATGGCACCATTGTGTGCTTCCTCTATGTGGTAACGGTCTTGCTCCAGACACCCTCTAAGACTTAATCGGGTACTTCTATCATCATCGACGATAAGGATATAGGGATGCAGGGTTCGCATGGGCTGTTGATGTGTCACTATCGAGATATCTGAACCGCTATTACCCCTAGGTTCGCTTAGTTCCATATTTAATCGTTCAGACACCTTAACAAAATCCTGCTTGAGTTGATGTACATGATTAAGCTGTGTTGCCTGGCACTGTTCAATGGCAGCCAGTTGTAACTCCTTAGCAAGGATAACAAGTTCGTCAGCTCCGAGTGTTGAAGAACTTCCTCTTAGCAAGTGACAGAGATCCTGTATTTTTTTTATATCTTGCTCCTCAATAGACTGGTGTAAGTTATTAAGTGTCTTTGGGGTATCCTCCAAATACGCACACACAAGATAATTAAAGGCTTTTCCTGTTGTGGCACAACATACACCCAGTTTTCCCGTTCTGCAGCAATACCCATCATATGACTTAACCCCTTGTATTTCGTGTGGGTTTTATCCATAACAAGTATCCTTTTGCTTTTGGAGAGCACTAAATCGACATTAATTCAATTTAGTTCCAATAAGGATAGCTTAGTCAATATTTGGTAAGTTACAGATATTTTAGTATTTTATTAGTTCAATGATAGAGTTTCATCGGACAAATTAGGGGGGAGTGGAACTCATCACTGACTTGAGAAAATATGTGCTGTATCTAGGCTGGAATATTTCAGAAAGAATAAAAAAGCTGAAACATCTAACTCTGAATAGAATTTGATGTTTCAGCTTAAATAGGTGTGAACAGAGATTAAGCGGTTTTCTTTGCTTCGTTTTCAGCTTGACTTGCCAAATACTCATCGAACGTACCGTGGAAGTTTACCAGCTTTTTGTCTTTCACATCGATGATGTGTGTCGCAAGTGAAGAGACAAACTCACGGTCATGACTGACAAATAACAAGGTGCCTTCAAACAGCTTTAATGCGTTGTTTAACGCTTCAATCGCTTCCATGTCCATGTGGTTAGTTGGCTCATCCATGATGAGCACGTTGATGTCCTGCATCATCAACTTACCAAATAACATACGGTTCTTTTCACCACCAGAACAGTTACGGGCTTTCTTATTGGCATCGTCTTCAGTAAACAATAAACGACCTAACATGCCACGAACCATGAGATCGTTATGCTTAGGTGTGCGCCATTGAGACATCCAATCGAACAATGTCAGATCATTATCAAAATCTTTGCTGCTATCTTGTGGACAATAACCAATGGATGCGTTTTCAGACCACTTAACCACACCTTCAGTATTGGTGAGTTCATTGACTAAACAACGAAGTAGGGTGGTTTTACCCACGCCATTCTCACCAATAACGGCTAGCTTGGCGCCAGCTTCAAGAATTAGGTTACCGCCTTGGAATAGGAAACCGTCATCAAATCCATGACCAAGTTCTTCAATCACAAGTGCTTGGCGGTGCATTTTCTTACTTTCATCAAAACGCAGTGATGGCGTCATACGGCTCGATGACTTGACATCATCAAGACTAATTTTATCTAACTTTTTGGCGCGTGAGCTCGCTTGTTTCGCTTTAGATGCGTTAGCACCGAAACGATTGACGAAATCCTGCAGCTCAGCCATCTCAGCACTTTTCTTCGCATTTCCAGCGAGTAACTGTTCCTGAATAAGACCAGATTGTGCTAAGAAATACTCATAATTACCTGGATAGATACGTAGCTCGCCATAATCGATGTCTGCCATATGAGTACACACTGAGTTTAAAAAGTGTCTATCGTGAGAGATAATGATCATAGTGCATTTACGTTTGTTCAACTCAGCAGCCAACCAGCTAATAGTGTGGATGTCCAAGTTGTTGGTTGGCTCATCGAGTAGCAAAATATCTGGGTTTGAAAATAGTGCTTGTGCAAGTAGAACGCGTAATTTCCAACCTGGTGCAACTTGTTGCATTAAACCATAGTGAAAGCTTTCTTCGATACCTGCTTCCAGTAAGATCTCACCAGCACGGCTCTCAGCGCTGTAACCATCCATTTCTGCGAATTCACTCTCAAGATCGCCGACTCGCATGCCATCTTCATCACTCATTTCTGGTAGTGCGTAGATACGTTCACGTTCTTGTTTTACTTCCCACAGCTTTGCATCACCCATGATCACAGTATCAACAACACTGTATTGCTCAAAAGCAAATTGATCTTGGCTTAGCGTACCGAGCTTTAAACCGGGAGTAATTGACACATTACCTGAACTCGGTGCAAGTGCCCCGCTTAGGATCTTCATAAATGTGGATTTGCCACAACCGTTTGCGCCAATTAAACCATAACGGTTGCCATGGCCGAATTTGGCTGAAATGTTTTCAAACAGAGGCTCAGCGCCAAACTGCATTGTGATATTCGCGGTAGAGATCAAAGAAGTATTCCCAGGTATTGTTAAGCAGGTTAATTATTGACTAAGCTCGCATTAAGAAAGTGAGGCAAAAATAAGACGTGCAAATTAGCGTATGACATTATTAGGTCGCGGATTATACAGATTAAGACCACCCTATGTCGAGCAAATTGGTCAAGTATTCCTATAGAAACGCCATTTTAATACTACTTTCATTCTTTCAACAGAGAATATGCATGTGTGTTCGTTAGATTTTTTGATATTATGATAGGGAAAGAAACACATTAGCCTATGGAACTCCCCATGATTGAAGAGCAACAAAACAACCCACTACATGGCCTTAAACTCGAAATAATGCTTACTGAGTTGGTGAAATTTTATGATTGGAAAATTTTATATGCCGCATTGCGTTTAGAATGCTTTAATCTCAATCCTTCCCATGAAGGTAGCCTTAAGTTTTTAAAGAAAACGGAATGGGCCAGAGAGCGAGTTGAGAGCTTTTATCTTTACCGTTTTAAGCGCATGCCAAAAGGCAGCTCAGCACAATTTGAACTTAAGCCTCGTGAACGTGGTTTTGCCAACGGTATTGTACCCCGTAAACCAGAAGCATTGACTATTGAGCTTATTGAACAGATGCGCACTAAAGCCACGGCTGATTATGAAGCTATGAAAGCAAATAATAGTAATGGTTACAGTAAAAAGGTTCATGAAGGGGCTTATAAAACACGCACTAATGACAATCGAGCTAAACCTTCACAAGATCCAAATAACCCTTGGGGTAAATAGATTCTCGTTTTAAATCGATATACTGATAAAGCCTGTGTTGACTTATTTTAGTGCAGGTTTTAGTTATATATTTTATAATTCAGCACCTTTTTAGTGTAATTTACTTATTACATTCATTAATATTCTTTGAGCGAGAGATAAATGAAGTTGAAATAACTAAATATTTATTACTTAACTGAATATATATATAACAAAAGAATCATATCAAATCTTTACCCATATCACATCTAAAATATGCTATTCCATCTTATACAAAACATCTTTTTTATGTAACTTTAAAATAACGGTCATATACATTATATAACATTAGCAAATTAAAATAATAACTTAATTAAGAGATTGATTTCAATCTATATTGTAATAATATATTGTCGATGTACATTACTGCTCAACAAGTCCAATTGAACACTATTTTCAAGTAATATAAACTAGAAGTATTTATTCATTATTTTGAAATGGTAATAATGTATCGTAAATATAGTTTTACAGTTTAATAACATGCTCGTGTTGACTTTTGTTACCTATGTTCACAATGGTCATAAAATACTCTAGGTTAATTGAGCCTTAAGGCAAAATTATAATAAATGGAGTAACACATGCATAAGAAACAATTGATAGCAGTAGCAATTGCTGCAGTAATTTCATCTAGTGCTGTACACGCTGATGTTTATCAAGCTCAAATGATTGAGGTCGAACAATCAAGAGCTATCAAAGATAACTATATCGTCGTATTTAATACCCCAAGTGTTTTAAATATATCCGATAATATGGCCGTGGAGAGTTTTGCTGTTCAGCAAGGTCATTCATTGGCTAATCGATACAATGTAAATGTAAAAAGAAACTTTGGTAATTCACTTAATGGGGTTTTAGTTCAAGCAACTAAAAAGCAGTTAAAAGCTTTGCAGAAAGACCCTAATGTGAAATATATAGAGCAAGATCAGATTATGTCTATTAACCCGATGATGGATATTGCCGGAGATCAAGGCAGTGCCACCTGGGGCCTTGATAGAGTAGATCAAAGAGATCTCCCTCTAAACAGTAATTATCACTATGATTTTGATGGTAGTGGTGTCACGGCTTATATTGTCGATACTGGTGTATTAACAAGTCATAATGAGTTTGGTGGTCGTGCATCTAGCGGTTATGATTTTGTTGATAATGATAATGATGCAACAGACTGTAACGGACACGGTACCCATGTTGCTGGCACCATAGGAGGTTCAACTTACGGTGTTGCAAAGAACGTGAATGTGGTCGGTGTTCGTGTATTAGGTTGTACAGGTTCTGGTAGCAATTCTGGTGTGATCGCAGGAATTAACTGGGTTAAAAATAATGCTCAAGGGCCCTCAGTGGCCAATATGAGTTTGGGTGGTGGTGCGTCACAAGCTACTGATGATGCGGTTAATTCAGCCGTTGCTGCAGGGATAACTTTTGTTGTTGCTGCAGGTAATGACAACAGTAATGCGTGTAACTATTCACCAGCCAGAGCTGCTGATGCAATTACTGTTGGCTCTACTACAAACAGTGATTCACGTTCAAGCTTTTCAAATTTTGGTACATGTTTAGATATCTACGCCCCTGGTTCAAGTATTACTTCGGCTTGGTATAATTCTAATTCGGCAACAAATACCATTAGTGGCACCTCGATGGCATCACCACATGTAGCCGGTGTTGCAGCCTTGTACTTGGATGAAACACCAAGTTCAACACCGACACAAATTGCGTCGTTACTCTCATCACGTGCTTCGAGTGGTAAAGTGACTGACGCTAAATCTGGTTCGCCAAATAAACTTCTCTATTCACTTAGTGGCGACGGTGGCGGTTGTGGTACCGATTGTCCTGGCGGGGATACAGAGTTGACCAATAACCAAGGTGTGACGATTAATGGTGCAACAGGTTCTGAAACCATGTTCTTTATCGATGTACCTGCTGGCGCTACCAATCTAGAAGTCAATCTAGCTGGTGGATCAGGAGATGCTGACATTTATGTACAACAAGGCACGCAACCAACGCAAACTCAGTATCAGTGTCGCCCCTATAAAAGTGGTAATACAGAATCATGTAGCTTCTCTGCACCTGCAACAGGGAAGTGGTATGTAATGGTTCGAGGTTACTCAAGCTATAGTAATGCAACACTTACAGCTACCTACTCAACAGGTTCTGGTGGCGGATGTACAAGTAGTGCTTGTTTAGACAATGGCGTACCGGTAACGAATGTTAGTGGCTCAAGAAGCTCTGAGACTTTTTACACTATTGATGTTCCTGCTAACTCACAACTCACGGTTACTACCAGCGGTGGAAGTGGTGATGCAGATCTGTATGTGAAAGCGGGGAGCGCACCGACAACAAGAAGTTACGATTGTCGTCCTTATCGAAATGGTAATAACGAAACCTGTACTATCAATGTAACGCAGGCTCGCACTTATTATGTTATGTTAAGAGGTTACTCGGCTTACAGTGGATTGCAGATCACTGCGAGTTACTAAACGGGTATAGTAACAAAAGCAGAGTCGGTGGCTTTGCTTTTTATTTACAGATCCCCATTACACTGGGGAGTATTAATCGATATCTGTTTTGATTATTATGAATAATAATTCAATATTATTCATTTTTGTTGAAAAATTCTCGGGGTTATATTTTTTGAAATGAATAAACAGTGCGTAACTCATGAATATTGACTCTTACCTTGTGAGTATCAACTAATAGCTCTGTGTTAATTCTGATTCTCAAAAGTAGTTGCCCATGTGCTTCAGTTGTAGATGTAAACTCTTCTCGTACTGCAAACTAGGTTCAGTTATTCTTTAACCACTTTCTAACTAAGGATAGACAATGAACATTCAAAACTCTGCAAGACTCTCTTATGAATTTATGTCCAGTAAAGATGCAGAGCTGTTTTATGAATTGGATCAAGACACAGAAGTTATGCGCTATATCAATGGTGGTAGGATGACCCCTTTTGAAAGTATTCACTCAACTTTTATCCCCAGACTGGAGAAGTATTCAAATCAAGCAAAGGGGTGGGGTCTTTGGAAAGTAAGCTTAACTATGCTTGATAAGGCTGTACAAGTTCCTTTTTTAGGCTGGATATTAGTAAGACCAATGGATTTTTTTACTGACACGCCTCAATGGGACAACTTAGAAATTGGTTGGCGATTTAAACAAATAGCGTGGGGAAAAGGTTATGCAACTGAAGCTGCACAGGCTGTTATAGCGGTTGTGACTCAAGAGCCTCATCTAAACGTTATCTCTGCTATTGCACTTGAAGAGAATCTAGGTTCGATAAACATCATGAAGAAGTTAGGCATGACATTTCTCAAAACAGAATGTGTTGATGACTCTTTCGTTGAGGGTAGAGTAGTTTATTATCAAAAATCACTCAGTGTTCGATTGCTATAACTATAAATTAGTGGATAACTTAAGTTCAAAAATGAGTTCAGAGAGAGTCAATAGTTTCTCAACCCCCTATTTAACTGGAATCAAAGAGTATAGAGTAAATACACCTAGAATGATAAATGTTAACAATGCAATGGATGAGATAAAGACAACGTTGTTCTTAATTTAATTGCAGATAGTACAACCTCTTTATTTAATCACATACATTATTGCTTTAGTGTTTTTATAAAAATAACAACTGCATCAACTTCATTTTCTGTCAAAAAATCTCCCCATGGAGGCATTTGAGGCGAACGTTTCACTCCCTGTCCTCCCAGTTTAATGATCTGGCTCATCTGAGCTGCAGTCAATGTACTTGCTGTTAAGTTTGCTGGTGGAGGGGACTTTATTATCCTGGACATACGACCATCCCCTTTTCCTTCCTTCCCATGACATAAAACACAACGAGTATTGAAGATAATTCTACCATCTTTCACCGTTCTGTTAATTTTACTTGTGTGTGTGAAAAGACGATTCATCGCACCTTCAGTATCCTCTCGTAAATAGAGAACAAAGTCTGCTAAATCTGATATATTTTGAGTTGTTAATTCACTTTCCCAGGGAGGCATATATTTATTGATATCATTAGTAAGTAACCCTTTGCTAATAACCTCAATTAAACTCTGTTTATCTTTTACCTTCTGAATCTCAAATAGACTAGTCTGTGGGTACCCCTTTAACCTCATTGGTATATATCCATCGCCCATACCTTTGTTTCCATGACAAAGAACACATCGATTTGAGTAAATTTCAGCACCACGATCTAAGTTTGTTGTATGCCCCGAGGGCAAATATAGAAGGAAAAGGCTACTAAACGTCATTAAAACTCTATTTATTCTCTTCACTATTATTGACCTCAATAAGTAAAAACATTTTTGAGTGAATAGCACATTCAACCTCTATAACTCCTGGTGTGTCGAATACTACAGAGCGACTTTCATCTTTCGGGTATGAACCAAGATCGAAAAACTGCTCATCTGATAGGCTAAAAATATTGTGAAAGAAGGGATCTTTGTTTAAAAAATGAACCGTATCACCCACGTTGATGATTATCTTATCTTCACTAAAAGATTTATTCTGCTGTGAAACAACATATTCCTCAGCAGCACTGCTTTGTGAAAAAATGTTTAACATAAGCATAAGAAGAAGGATTAATCTCATTGCATTCTCCGGTTATTGAGGAAGGATAGGTAAAGTAATGGGGGAATGCGGACTGGTTAACGCATTCAAAAATGATACAATTGACGTTATTTCATCTGAGGTTAATGCATTGGTGTTAAAATTAGGTGATAAATTCGTTTTTACTTTTCCTCCTTCACTATAGTGTTCAACGACTTGTGTTAACGTTTGTGCTGAACCGTCATGAAAGAAGGGGGCGGATAAGGCGATATCTCTTAATGTGGGTGTTTTAAAGGCACCTTTCATTAAGTGCAGTGGCTTTTGGGTGTATCGGCCTAAATCAGGACTATCATGCCCAAACGATGCGAGGCCAATATTATGAAATCCATCATCGCTAAAGTTTGGAGGACTATGACAAACTGCACAATTTCCCTTAAGGGGATTAATAAATAGTTGAAATCCCAGCTTTGCATCGCCCGTTAATGCTGATTCATCACCTTTTACCCAGGCATCAAAATTAGAGTTATTACTGATCACGGTACGTTCAAAACTAGCAATTGCCATCGCCATGGTTTTTCTACTAATGGTTTTACCGGGAAACGCTTTATCAAATGCAGTAACATACCCATCAATGCTTTTTAATAAGGCTATTTTACTACTTAGATCCGCATGCATCTCCAATTCAGCTTCCATTGGGGCTAATGCTTGCTCTTCAAGTGTCTTAATTCTGCCATCCCACATCTGCAAATTGTTATATGCTGAATTAATAATTAATGGCGTTGCTCGCCCCAGTGCTTTGCTTTTATATCCTCGTGCAACAGGCTGATTATCAGACCAACCCAACATAGGGTTATGACAAGTAGCACAGGACATATTGTTATCACCACTGAGTCTTGGGTCGAAAAAGAGTATCTTGCCAAGGCTAATTTTTTCTTCGGTTTGTGGATTATCTACAGGGGTAGGCACTGGAGTCGGTAACAGCCAATGTTGAAGGCTTTGGTGACCAGCAATAAATGTATAATCCGTAAATTCAATTTCAGTAGCGTAACCAGATTTAGATACCAGCATAATTAAAATTAACATCAGTGTTTTCAAAATAAAACCACCATTTGCACAAACATGTGAATGACATAATTATAGTACAACTGCAGGCATGAGCATGAGTTTGGCACTTCCAATGACAACGGTGTACATATGGTTAATCTTGTCTTGCTATGTAAAATCAGCTTTTATCAGTGAAACTTTTTCGATACTATAGCCGATAAATTACCACTAGTGATGTTTGTTATGCAGCCTCAAACTGATCCTTTTATTGTCCCGAAATGCTTAGACTCCATTGAGATTTTGTATCAAGATGAATATATTTTAGTGATTAATAAGCCAAGTGGATTATTAAGTCTCTCGGGTAAACATCCATTAAATATTGATTCTGTTCATTACCGACTGGTTCAAGAATTCCCTACATGCACCATGATCCACAGACTGGATTTTGGTACATCAGGTATTTTACTGCTGGCATTAAACAAGAATATTAATGCCATGCTTTGCAAACAATTTAGTGATCGAGATGTGAGTAAACGCTATGTCGCTTTGCTTCATGGCACCGTTAACAAGGATTCAGGTGTTATAGAATGCTCGATTGCAAAAGATGCTGAGAACTTTCCTTTAATGAAACCGTGCGCGCAAACAGGGAAAGCGGCTAAATCAAAATTTCGCGTGCTCAGTCGATTTATTCAAAATGAACAGGACTGTTTTTATCTAGCGAGTGAAAGTGCAGGGGAGCGCAAAGTGACACGTATCGAGTTTGAGCCGGTAACGGGCAGAACTCACCAATTAAGAGTCCATTCACAATTTATTGGTCATCCAATCTTAGGTTGCGATCTTTATGCTACTGACGAGGCATATTTTATGACGTCACGTTTGATGTTACACGCCTCAGAACTTTGCTTCAATCACCCTATTAGTGGTGAGCGCTTAACGATAAAATGTAACAGTCCTTTTTAAACTAACGAATAAACCTTGCTCTAAGACGCTGCAATCACTTACATATCACACTGATTACTGACTATATATGGCGACCCCTTTCTAAACTTCAACTCTATGTTCCCTGAAAGTATTGCAAAAGCTTTTATTAGAAACCGAAGTGAATAAATAACTTCGGTATTTATATAACAAATAGAGTAAATTACCCGCTATTATTGTGAGTCCTCATTATTAATTGCATATAATGTGTCGCTAAAAGTTCAAATTGTTTAGTATGGTTATACCATTTTATTGCTATGAAATGTGCAATAAATAATATAACTAATCTCTTGGTTTCAGATAATGTTTGAGTGAACGTGGATCAGTATGCCCAGTTCTAGCCATAATATAGAGATGATCTTTATCATTCTCATGAAGCTGAGTAACACAACCACTGCGTAAACTATGGGCACCATAAAATTCATGGCTAAGTCCCGCTTTAGCGCAATACTTCCTGATCATTTGATAAATATCATCACCACGAAGAAAACCAGAGTTTTTACGATCTTCTGTTGAGAAATCAGCTGAAGTTGATCTATTCCTTCTCGCAACTGAATAGCTGCGGACTTGGCATCCATCGCGACTAAGCGATCTGAACAAGTGCCCCTCATTAATTTTTGAGACTGCTAACCAATGTTTCACTGCATCAAATGCCGCAAAGGGTTCTGATTGTGGCAGATCTTTCCATTCCCTTTGTCCCTGCTGATTACTCTTAGAGTAGGGGAGTCTGACTTTTAACTTGTTTTTTAAAAAACTCAGATGGTTAACTTGAATTTCAGCCAGTTCAGAACGTCGAAAACCACCTTGAAACCCCAGCTGAATTATCGCTTTATCACGAGCTCGAGTGATCTCATGAGGATGTTGTTCAATAACATTAAGCAACATTTCCAACTCATCGTACATAATTGGTTGTTGATCATAGTCAGATACCATGCGGTATTTATTGCGGCTTAAACCTCGCATAACTCGGATCACAAGTGGGTGTTCTGTTGGAGAATGAAAACCCGCTTGAATATGAAAATAGCGAATTGCCGCTAAACGACTGGTCAATGTTTGGCGAGATAATTGGGTACCTGTTCGAACTTGTATGCTCTCTTTTTGATGACCGATAAATGAAATCACCGTCCTTGGATCAGCTGGCAGCGTGTTTAATCCATGTTCGTTGCAATAACGAGTAAAGATTGAAAAACTTGATCGATATACCCTTTGGGTGTTTTCGGAAATTTCATATACTGTTTCACTAGCTGCACTTTTATAGTCATCCAGTATTGAGATGGGGAGTTCCTTCTCTTCAAAGAAACGCTTCTCTCCAGAATTAACTGCACTACTTAACTGATGACTTGTTTGAAAGGGAGTCATTTTATTCATCGATGGTTCAAACTATCCAGTACACATATGCAACTGAATAGTTAAGTCTCCCTAAACAAGAGTAAATCTATATGGCGAATTCTATCAATTATAACCTTAAGTACGTTATTCCTACCAGTGATAATCGTCATTATCGCTGGTAGGCATGCGGAGAGTATGTATAGCAAGCAAGGTGGAGTATTTATGCACATGATTAGTCACAAATTCACGACTAACAGAAATACTCATTGGTGCTACCCGAGAAGTGGGATCTTATTAACATAGAGAGATGCCCGGTCATCAATTATTGATGTACGGGTATGTCATTAATAATACAACACAGGTTAATTACTGATTTGGTTGAATTACATGCTGCACATGCTTGATTAATTCAGTATATAGTCCCACACAATTACACTACCCGAATTTGTGGTAGCACCATTTTATTGGCTGTCTATATGCTTACTTGGAAGAAGGATTAATATATGAAGCGAAAAATTGACCTAGATTGATATCACATATTTCATTACTGATCTTAAAATGGTTGCACCATACTATTGTTAAATGTACTATTAAAATGGGTAAGGGGAGGAGGCTAAATGGATAGTGTTGTATTTATGTAGCCTATTATTAAGCTAAAAATTTGAGAGATGACAAGTGAATTATAAACAAGTTTGGGTATATCAAGGCGAGACACCTAAAGCAGGAAGAAGGCTACTCCTTTTACAACCTGATGAATTGACGATTGCATTACCACTTATCTATAGATTGATTCATCCGAATGAGATCTCAAAAAAGCAAGATTGGTTTTATGCTGGTTTAGCTGCCAATCATAATCAAAAGTACATTGCATTAGTACCACAACTACAACAAGTAACACAAATGAGAAAAGAGTTAGACTCTGTTATCCCCGCACTGCGAATTCTCAATGAAAGTTTAAATCACTATTTTAGTGACTATGGATGGCGCATGGTGCGCAAAGAGTTATCTCAAATAAAGAAAAGACAGAGGAAGGCTCACATTGAATTGAGTAAAGATATTATTTTAAAGTTGAAGTTGTACATGGAGGAGGAAAAATTTGAGAGCTTCGATCAAGCAATCGATAATTTAATTGCTGAAGCTAAGTATAAAAAAAGAGAGTCATGACTCCGTAACTATGATGTTAGATAACATCCGTGGCGTATTGCCTATTTACGTTTATCTTATAACTCTCTTCTAATTTCAGTGTAGTTCACAATATTAGAAATTCTAGCCATAAATGAGAAAACTTAAACTAAAAAATGCTCTACAGCCCTTTATGAATATGAGAATTTAGAGCTTGTTCATTTCAATCATAGACTTGAAGTTAACAAACTAAAGCGATTCCCTTTTCAGTTATTGCAGATGAAAACTCATTAATTTTTTGATGCTTCGGTGACCAACCAATTAGAAAACGTTGAAAGTCAGCCCAAGCAACATAAAAAAGAGGACCCCACTCCTCGATAACTTGTTTGGGATCAATAGATAAACATAAAACCTGCATAGCCTCTGTTAATTCAGAAAAATAGAACGCCATCAAATTTTGATAACTCATCTGACAGTCATGTTCGCTCAAGCAACTCCCCATAAAGTAAACAAGATCTTTCATTCCACATCCCGCACCAACGTATTGAAAATCCACACCAGCAACTTGTTTACCATTATTGGTCAAACAGAAGTTGGCAATTTTTGCATCACCATGAATTAAGGTCTTAAAGCGACAAGTATTAAGTGTATTATCTAATTTGTGTGCAGCACGTTTTATCGGTGAATCAGGCATTGTTTGATATTCATTCAAACGTGTCATTAAATGCCAATAGGAACCAACTGGCCATAATCCTACAGGCCAAGAGGGATCCGGTTTATCCTGCATAAAACTTGCGTGGAAATATGCTAACCATTTTATACAAACTTTACTTTCCTCTACCGACAGTTGTTGCTTTCTCGATGTAAAACCTATTTCATCAAGATCACTCAATAGAATAATACTCGATTCATGTCGAAGGTCTTCTTTGGGGAATGAGCGAACCCCATAACAGTGGGGAACATGGTTTGGTGACATACAAGATTTAGCATACTGTCGATACCAATTAGCCTCAACTTGGTAAGAGATGACTTTTCGGCGGTGTGAAACATCACTGTGCCAACCCTTTGGATGAGTATTTTTAGATGGTGGTGTTATCGATTTTGCTATAACATTTTTAGCACCCATTTCCAACTCTATATGATACCTCGAGATCTCTCCATAGCCACTCCAGAGATTCTGAATCGTTTCCGTTTTGGTCACTTTAGTGCAGGAAAAGACTTCTTGTAAGTATTGTTCGGTGTTTAATTGAGCCTTCAAAAGTAATGAATTCCTAGTTATTATCAGTTTTAATTAGAAAAGGCGTAAAGCTTAGTTTGCTTTCGATCTTTATTTTGTTAAACAGGTTATAATTATGATCAAACCTTTCTATAGAGTTTACATAATATAATGTCAACCGAGCTGCCTAAAGAGAAAAAACTGACTGTAATGTGCAGAGTAGAGCCCGGCTGTTTGGGACCCGATGGAATCGATCACATTGAATCTTTTTGCCGGTTTTCTCATCAGGAGTTAAAAAAGGTCGATTCCGACTTTATTAAATGGCTGCCTCTACCTCGCTATGATAAAACTTTAGCTGAGATGGAATACTCAGTCGATAGCAAGCTACTCTCTCGAGATAAAGCTTCACAATATTTAGCCCATTTTAAATGTGAACTAGATGAATTTGAAGAACATTTCCATGATAAAATTTCAATTCTTATTAATGATTTTTTAGCAAATAAAAAAGAGGGATAACAAATTGATAGCTTTAATCTTTAATTGTAATTAACTAAACTAGGTCTTATGGCATGTAATACATGCTCCTATTTGATTAAAAATAGCAAGCATGTTACCCAACGGTAGCGTTTATTTCGTCTTTTACAGGCGCTATATTTTGGGATAATTAGGTTTAATATCCGTGGGTATAGCCTGCATTTTGTTATTCAACTTTATCACTTCAGCTGAAAGAACGGCATATTTATTAAGGAATGCTTTGGACGCATCATAATCGCCTAAAGCTTGGATCATACAGACGTCACGGACAAGATCCGATACTGATTGTGCCATTTTATCCAGGTTAACAGTATAGCGCTCAGTGTTTTCATCGAAGCTAAAAGCGTGGTTTTCCTTAAAATAATTATATTGAAAAGCGGCGCCTGCACCATGGGCTTCATGTACACCAAAGCGCATTGAACGGAATAGCCCTGCAAAATAAGTCACTAACATGTTGTCTCGTTCCGACTTAGGCAATACTCCTTTATCCATTAAAAACAGCATATTGTAAGCGCCCATAACATCCGCTTTACCCTCCTCAATTTTAGAGTAGGTCTCTAGTAATTGCTCTGCAACCGTCGTCGTTTTTCCATCTTTTATGATTGTTCCTGGACCAAGTCCGTGCGAAAGTTCATGAAATAACGTTTCATTAAAAAAGTATTTCTCCATCAATAAACCTTGTTGATCTGCGGCAATAATGAGCTCAGAAATGGGTTGCATGACGGCTTGATATTTTGCATTGAGCACATTCTTAAGCATCACTTTTTTGCTGCCTTTTACTTCACGAACATACTCATCGTTTGGTAAATTAAAGGCGGTAGTTTGTACTGCGGGCTTATTATCTCCGCCGCCAGCAACTTGATCGACAACAGAAATAGGCGATTCAGAACCTCTTTGAAAATTTTTGTGTTCGTTAGGAATAGGGAGATTCAATTCCATCTCTTTTAGGTATTTTTTATAGACATCGAGTTTAGCGCTATCTGTTGAGTTTCTTACTGTAATAAATGCTTCAAAGAACGTTTTAGTGCCAAATAATTTATCGGTATAAGTCTCGTAAGGACCTATAGCCACCTCTAAGCTTCCATCTAGATCCATCCAAGCCATCTCAGAATCACGATATTTATCGTTAAGAAAAGCATCAGCACGTTTATTGAGGAAGACTTTAAGACTTTGGTCTTGAGTCAGATTTGCAGCTTCCCGCATTAAGACTGCAGATTGCTGCATCTCTTTTGCATAATATTGACTGTAGGGAATAGCGATTAGTTTATTATCTTGTCGCACAATCACCGTGTAACCACTTTTAAATGCAGCTTCATCTTCAGGATATGCCGCTATCCACTGATTAAATTCAGCCTTTGTCATGTTTGTTGGATAAACACCTGCACCGTCAGGGCGTTTAATGGTACCAAAAAAGTTTTTGTCGCCCTCTAAAGTATCCCATGGTCCATAATGGAGATCATAAAGTGCGAGGATAGTAGCTTTATCTTCTAAGGTTGAGTTTTCTATCTCAGCGCGGATTAATGCATTATCTTCATAGGTTTGGCGTAAATACACTTCATCTAAAATATCAGCAACTTGAACTAATTTCTGTAGTACTTGTTTATCGGTTGCACTCAGATTTGACAAGTCGGTTGTCATATCGACTGGGACAAACTTATCCAGCATAACTTGATATTGATTAGTCAGTGTTATTTGGCTATCAACGGCTTCAACTTCAACCTGTTTCTGGACTTGTTCTAATAATTGATCTTCAGCTGGTTGTGTGCAAGCTGATAATGCAGTCAGTAAAGCCAATGAGACGAGTGTTGGTTTCATTAATAATTATCCCCATTATTATTATGATTTTCGTGGGTTAAGTTACAGGTAAAAGTACAAATGATAAAGTCAGTGGATAAAACTATACACTCCAGCCATTTTTGTTTAGCTTAAGAGAAAAAGAGAGAAACTTATGATACAAGGATTAGCTCCCGAACACTTTAATGACGTGATTTCACTTGGAAACAAGGTCCATGGTGAGGGGTACCTAGATCTTAATTCGCTGCAAGAGTTTTATATTAAAGGAATAAAAAATAGAATAAACGCCAACTTTGTCGCACATATCGACGGTATGCTAGTCGGTTTTCGGTTGACCTACGCGCCAGGAAATTGGCAACCAGACAAATGGTGTTTACCTGGAGCTTGGGGGATTGAGCCCGATAGAGTTTGCTATTTCAAATGCAATACTGTTGCAGAAAATCATAGGGGAGCAGGTATTGGTGGCAAGTTGCTGCAAGCGTCGATTGCAGCAACTAAACATCAAGGTGCTAAAGCAGGGATAAGTCACTTATGGAAGCAAAGCCCCAAAAACTCTGCAATTAATTATTTTACTAAGGCCGGTGGAATTTTAATTAAGGAATACCCGGATAGGTGGAATGACACAAAGGAGCACCCCAACTATATCTGTATTTTATGTGGATCAGATTGTCACTGCACAGCCTGTGAAATGATCTTGATTTTTAAATAAAAAATCCCAAACAATGAATAACCTCTGTCAATAGAGAGCTATTAAATCATGAGTTTAAAACAGTACGATCCCTTGATATCAACGGATCCAGCGAATCAAACTTGGCCAAACTCTTATTGGGCTGATACCGTCAATCAGCCATCTGTTTCACCCTCGCTTAAAGGGAATGTTCACACCGATGTCGCGATTATTGGTGGCGGATACACGGGGCTTCTCACTGCATATTACCTTGCAAGTGAGTTTGACGTTGATGTATGTGTAATCGAAGCAAATACCGTAGGTTTTGGCGCAAGCGGACGTAATGCAGGCTTTGTATTAAAGGGGTCGGGCCGGTTAGGTTATAGCCAAATGGCTAAACTGTGGGATCTTGATACGGCAAAAGGGATCTATCATGAATTCAGCCAAGCAGTAGAGCGGGTCGATTCACTAATAAAATCAAACAATATTCAATGTGATCCTCAAGAGAAAGGCTACTTAAAAATTGCCCATAACAAAAAAGCGATGGAGCAACTCAAAACAGCTTCTAACTTCATCACGGAGCACTTGGAAGGGCAAGCTGAGTTTCTAACACTCGAACAACTTAAGCTGGGCTATATGGACCATAAGCAAGCCTATGGTGCATTAAGATTGAATGATGGCTTTGGTATCAACCCGCTAAAGTTGGTTTTGGGTTATAAAGAGATAGTTGAAAAAGCAAAAGTAAAAGTCTTCGAAAATAGTTGCATTCATAGCTGGTTAGAAGAGGAGGGTAAACATAGGTTAATTTCATCTGATGGCGAGGTAATAGCCACAAAAGTAGTCTGCGCCGGGAATGCCTATACACCAAAAACATTTAACTACCGTACAGACGATAAATACCTGCCTATTTTAAGCAATATTATCGTTACAGAGCCATTAACTGACACTGAACTCGTCGAAACAGGACTGAGAACACACCAAGTAGCTATGGATACACGAGTTCTGAAATACTATTATCGATTACTGTCAGATAATCGCCTGCTATTAGGCGGACGCGGTGCTATTACCGGCAAAGATGCAAATAATCCCATCTACGCAAAAAGGCTTCAATATGCTTTAGCTCAGTGTTTCCCCTCATTAGCCAAAAAACAGATATCATATAGTTGGACCGGTTGGATTGCCGCCGCAATGGATGATATACCGCACGTTTACGAGAAAGGAGGAGTTGGCTATAGCTTAGGGTATTGTGGCTCAGGAGTTTCATTCAGCGCTCAAGCAGGCTATCGTTTAGCACAATCTCTAGTGGGTAAACAAGTTCCTGATCTTCCACTATATCATCAACCGCTACCAAAATTTCCATTGGCAAAACTCAGGCGTATAGGTCAATGGGGTTACTATCATTTTGGGTGGTTAAAAGACAGATACGGATAATTCAATGATCAGCTCGACGGTGGCCCTTAGCTTGTTCGAGCATTTTTTTCATTAAACCATAACTTCTTTGATCATAGGGAGGAACAAACATGTTTTCATTAAGGATTTTATCTGGGTCTCCTATTGTAACATTCACGGGAACATGTTTTGACGCCGGCACCATAGACAACTGCTCTGAGATGCGAGTTTGAACCTCTTTTCCAATAAAGTAGTTAGCAAAAATTTCTGCTGCTTCTAATTTTCTATCGGATAGACCTTTTACAAAATTAATAGTATCAAGCCAAGCCATATGTCCTTCATCAAAGTTAATTAATTGCCAATTTCCCCCTTTGGCATTTTCAGCGTGTATTTCAGGACCCCAACTGCTCACGATCAGTAATTCATCATCAAATGTCGGAGCATCAGCCCAAAAGCTTCCTGCAGCATCATACAGCGCGGTTAGCTGAGTTTGAAAAACACCGTCAAGCGCAGATTTAACCATCACACCAGTGCGATTCTCTTTCATAAATTCTTCATACAAATAGAAAGGAGATTCACCTTGGCTCATCAAAGTCAACCCAATATTGTACCATTCTTGAGCTTTGTTTAATGAAAACTTATGCCTCCACTTAGGTGTCCATAAGTCTTTAACTGAATGGGGAAGCGATGACTGTTCGACTCTATTGTAGTCAATATAAAAACCATAAATACCTCCACCCCAGGGAATGTACAACGGATTATGACTCTTATCTAATCCCATTTTTAATCGAGTTAAATTTGGATACAATAATTTGTAATTGGTTAATCTTGGGGATTGAACGTTGACAGGTTGCAGTAATTTAGCCGTTTGCTCATTTTTCATTTTGATAAAAAACAGCGTTAAAAAAGTGATATCACACTCGTTGGCTCTTATCAGGTTATACATCTGCTCTGCCCCCTCGGCAAAAACAGAAATGACTTCAACCTGATACTGATAACCCTGATCCAATAGTAATTGGTTTACATGGCTAATGTCTTTCTCAGTCACATAACCTTCCCAAGTGAGAACTTTCAACGTCTCTGGCTTTAATTCGTTCGCAACACTATTAACACTGTGTAAAAGCAGGTAAATAGTCAAAGCTATAATGAGTAGTGTTATCTGGTTTTTCATAGTGATTTACCGCTGACCCATTCTGGTTAAAAAGGTGCATGTTGTTCATCACAGCAATAACAAGCGCATCAGCTAAGTTTAGCTTAAGTCCAGCAGCTAGCTACTATGATAGAAAACGTGCTAAATAGTCATTCCCTTGCTATTCTTAACAGCTGCCAAAAATGGGGGAACTAATGAAGTCTAATCTCGATAAAATGCTTTCTAATCACAACAAACTCGTTCACTCAGAAGGGGTCAAGATAATTTCTCATACCCAAAGAGAAGTTGAAGAGTGGGTGCAACATACGGTAATGATTGAAGGATGTGATGCTCCCTTTAAATTTAGACGCCCAAAAAAATTCAAATGCCTTAAAGGAAATAGAGTCAACATGACTTATTATGCCGAGCAAGAAAAAGTTGCGGGTTTTGAAATTGAAGTGATGAAAGTAGTCAGAATAAAACGCTTTTAAATATGTTACAAAAGCAAAGAACAAGCTAGCTAAGAATTATGAGACGTTCCAGATTAAGCCTTAAGAGAACATACTAACAATTCCTAATACCTTGTGTTGCAAAACAAAAAGCCAACCTTAACGGTTGGCTTTCTAATGCAAAATTGAAAATTACTTTGCCGTCATGAGTGCAACAGCATTATCTAACATGCGGTTACTGAAACCCCATTCGTTATCATACCAAGACATTACTTTAACTAAGCGACCTTTAACGCGTGTCTGAGTAGCATCAAAATTTGATGAGAACGGATTGTGGTTAAAGTCGATAGAAACTAATGGCTCCTCGTTAACACTAAGTACTTCACACATTGGCGCAACAGCTGCTGCGTTTTGAATGATAGCATTTACCTCTTCAACCGTTGTGTCACGAGAGGCGATAAATGATAGATCCACAAGCGAAACGTTTACCGTAGGTACACGGACAGCCAAACCATCAAACTTACCAGCAAGCTCAGGGACTACAAGACCCACAGCAGCAGCGGCGCCAGTTTGCGTTGGGATCATAGACATTGCAGCAGCACGTGCACGTCGTAAATCAGTATGATAAACATCTGAAAGACGTTGATCATTGGTATAAGCATGAATTGTAGTCATTAGACCAGATTCTATACCTATTGAATCATTTAAAGGCTTAGCGATGGGGGCTAGACAGTTCGTTGTGCAAGAAGCATTTGATATTACAGTCATATCAGCAGTAATTACATCGTTGTTTACACCGTATACCACAGTAGCATCTACATTCTTACCTGGAGCAGAAATAAGCACCTTCTTAGCACCTGCGTCTAAGTGAGGCTGTACAGACTCTTTTGATGTGAACATACCTGTACATTCAAAAACAACATCAATCTTCAAATCTGCCCATGGCAGTTTGGACGGATCGCGTTGAGAAAAAGTCAGAATCTTATCTTGGTTAACATAGATAGCTTCTTCATCGTGTTCAACTTTAGCGTTAAAACGACCATGAACAGAATCATACTTAGTTAAATGAGCATTGATAGAAGCATCACCTAGATCGTTAATAGCAACAATCTGGATCGGGTAATCTTTTTCACTTTCATAAAGTGCACGTAATATATTTCGTCCAATACGGCCATAGCCGTTAATAGCAACGCGGATAGACATCTCATATCCCTCAGGTAAGTGTAAAAGTAATTTCTGGTAGTAAAATTACCAAACTGACAGCTACCGTCAAGTAATATCCGCTTTCTGGCCCAATTTTCGATAACAAATTCGCCATTTCTTTTACAAAGATCATATTTTTTACAAATATAAGGTGGAAGCTAAGTAAATTTAACCTTTATGGCAGGTTTATTGCCGCAATTTTTGAATGCAAAAGAAAAATCGTATAAACCATCTGTTTAGTCTTTCTCTAAGATTCGCTTAACTTTGCTGGATTGGTAATGACTGGATCCCAATGCATCTGCAAGCTCTTCAGCTTGTTCATCGAGATATAACTGAAGTTCAGTATCTCGATTAATTAATGCCGACATACTTGCTTCAGAGACTTGATTGTTCGTCATCAGGATATTGGCTCTTGACACTAGATAGGTAAGCTCAAATTCATTCATTTTTTGATAAATATTGGCTAAACCAAGTAACCATTCAGGGTTAAAACTATTCTCATCACTGCGATTGAAAACGTCTAAATAGATGACTCTGGCTTTTTCGGGGTGAAACTTTTGAAAATAGGAAGCGATCCCAGCAAGTATGTCAATATCATCTATCAGATTTAATCTTTGTGCACGTAACACTTTTCTCTGAGCGACAGCATCATTAAAACGAGTCCAATGGTAATAGGCGAGGTAGATCTCGTTGCTCTCTTTAGTATTTACTTGTAACTCGGCAAGACTTTGTGCACTCATGCCAAATGCTCGAGCCCTATCATTGGTTCTTTCTGGGTGAAAGATATGTTGGACCCCGGCGGCAAGTTCTATGCATTTGTTGTATTTCTCTAAATGCAACAAATGCAGATAAACGTCTTTTCCTGACGGGGTCTGTTCTTGCTTTAGTCTGAATCTATTGTTAATCAGCGCTGCTTTCTCGACTCGACACCAACTATCTTTGTGCAAATCGGAACAAAGTTCAGGATTTTTTTTACAAATCGTGTTGCTATTCACCGCAGTATCGCAGCCTAAAAGCACGAAAAATACGATTATAGCAAAAAATGATTTAAACATTACGACACTTCGAGTCAAAATAGGCTCCAATACGGTTTTTATGCTAATAAAATTACAATGTTACATTCGATATCTTACTGGCTTGAAAGACCACTTTTCATTACAATGGCGCCGACCATAATGGGATTTACCCGATTAATAACTAGAGTATTGGTCTTTTTTTTTTGTTACTCAATCATTTCTGCGAAAAAAAGCAGAATTGTGAGATAAAGGATCTGTAAATGAGCGCTGATAAACACCTACAAAGCTGGCAAGAACGTTTCGAAATGGCAGAGGCTATGCAGCCTCTACTAGGCAAATTATATCGCAATCAGGGTGTCGAAGTCGTTATATACGGTAAGCCACTACTCAATGCTTCTACCATCGAAATCATTAAGTCACATCGTCTAGTGCGTAAGCATGTTGGTTACAAACTTAGATTGCGTGAGAGTTTTCCTTTTGTTGAAGCACTAAGTAAGTTAGCGGTAAAACAGTGTAAAGTGGACATTGGTAAATTAGCCATCAAGTATTGGGCTGAAAACGACAGTGTTGATGGTATTGAAGCTTACATGAGCCAAGAGCTTGCTCCTGCTATAGATCATGAAGACTTTGAAAAAGCCAGAGATGTGGTTCTTTATGGTTTTGGACGTATAGGTCGTTTGCTTGCTCGACTATTAATTGAGAGAACCGGTGTAAGCAATAAGCTTCGTTTACGTGCGATTGTACTTCGAGGTGGTCGAAAAGGTGATCTTGAAAAGCGTGCAAGTTTATTAAGAAGAGATTCGGTTCATGGACCGTTCAATGGCTCTGTTGAAGTTGATGAAGAAAACAATGCAATCATCGCAAATGGCACCTATATCCAAGTTATTTATGCCAACTCACCAGGCGAAATTGACTACACGAGTTACGATATTAATGATGCTCTTATCGTCGACAATACTGGTATTTGGAGCGATGAAGAGGGTCTTGGTCAACACCTTAAATCTAAGGGAGCTGCTAAGGTACTTTTAACCGCTCCAGCAAAAGGCAGCATTAAAAACATTGTATATGGTGTTAATGAGTCCGATATTTTAGATACAGACACGATCATTTCTGCCGCTAGTTGTACTACAAATGCGATAACGCCAGTACTAAAAGCCATCAATGACAAATATGGAATCGAGAATGGACACGTAGAAACTATTCATTCCTATACCAATGATCAGAACCTAATCGATAACTATCACAAAGCTGATCGTCGTGGTCGTAGTGCGCCACTGAATATGGTTATCACTGAAACTGGTGCAGCGAAAGCTGTTGCTAAAGCGTTACCCGCCTTAGCCGGTAAGTTGACTGGAAACGCAATCCGAGTACCAACTCCCAATGTGTCTATGGCTATTATAAACTTAAACTTAAACAGTGAAACGAATAAAGAAGATATCAATGATTATTTGCGAAATATCGCATTAAACTCTGAACTTCGAAATCAAATTGATTTCACTGAATCTACAGAAATTGTTTCTTCTGATTTAGTGGGTTCACGTCATGCTGGAGTTATAGATTCTCAAGCAACGATTGCTGAAGGGAAGCGTACTATCCTTTATGTATGGTATGACAATGAATTCGGTTATAGCTGCCAGGTTGTCGGTGTAATGCAAAAAATGCTTGGACTAAACTACCAATCATTGCCTTTGGCTTAAATCACTCTGTAATGTGATAAGCCCTGTACTTTTAAAAGTATGGGGCTTTTTTATATCAGGTACATTTACTAGAGATAACATAGCGCTTGGTTATTTGTATAAATATATAAGGCTTTAAAAGCCCTGAATAAGCTAAGAATTGTACAAAAAATTGAACTTTGGGCTAATTTAACAACAGTCAGTATTAAATCCGCTTTTTTACTGGTTTTCATGATTGACTCTACGGCGCAAATCGGTAGAATGCCAATCCGTAGTCAGGGAGAAGCTTCTAAAGTAGTTCTGATTAAACGTTTTAAGATTTGCGACATTAGCTCAGTTGATAAAGGTGAAAGACGATACCATTATTGATGATTATAGATAATGTCGATAAGTAAGAAAGACGCGACATTAGCTCAGTTGGTAGAGCGATACCTTGCCAAGGTATAGGTCATCGGTTCGAACCCGATATGTCGCTCCAAATTATATAATAATGTGACTTAGCTCAGTTGTTAGTTTGATAGAGTTGATACCTTCTTTTTGCCAAGGTATAGGTCATCGGTTCGAACCACTCTTTTCAAGAGAAAGTTCGCTCCAAGTTATGTATAAAATTGAAATGGCGCGATGGCAGAATGGCTATGCTGCGGATTGCAAATCCGCCTATCTCGGTTCGACTCCGGGTCGCGCCTCCATATTTAGATTGTGATGAGTATGTGCTTTGATTTATTAGTTAACAAAGCCATGCAGTATTAACTACCGATAATACGTATCGTCAGAGTCAACGAGTTTGCCCGAGTGGTGGAATCGGTAGACACAAGGGATTTAAAATCCCTCGCTGAATAAGCGTGCCGGTTCAAGTCCGGCCTCGGGTACCATCATCAAGATGACAAAAAAGCCTCGACAAAAATCGAGGCTTTTTTGTACCTACAGAATAATAACCTTCCGCTGTAATATGATGCAATCAGTTCGAACTGCCCACCTTTATGTGTTTTAGTTCCTTAACAATTACTAATTTAATAATTCTCAAAAATTTACTGCACTCAATCATGTTTCTTGAAAAAAATATCAATAAAATAGATGTAATCCCAGTAAAAAACTATTTTTTCTACTAGTATAAAAACTCACTACCTCTATTCCTCTGTCAATGGTATAAAGAGTCCTTATACCAATTGGTATTAACCCCCTACATTCAAATACTTTAGGAAGCAGTCATGATATTTACCCAGGTTGAACTTGCTCCAGCAGATCCTATTCTAGGTCTAACGGACGAATTTAAAGCTGACACAAGAACTGAGAAAGTTAACCTCGGCGTGGGGATCTATAAAAATGAAGCTGGGTTAACGCCCATTTTAAAATCGGTTAAATTGGCAGAACAAAGAATACTGTCAACAGAAGAGAGTAAAAACTACCTCGGAATTGAAGGTGTACAGGCATATAACACTGCTGTACAAAGCCTGCTTTTTGGAAATGATCACCAAGTGGTTAAGAACAAAAGAGCACTAACTGCTCAAGCACCCGGTGGTACGGGCTCTCTTCGTGTAGCGGCTGAATTCTTAGTTCGCAATACCAAAACAAAAACAATTTGGGTAAGTAACCCTACTTGGGCTAACCATAAGAATATATTCCAATCTGCAGCTCTTAACATCAAAGAGTACCGTTATTATAAAGCAGAAACTCACGATAAAGATTTTGACGCGATGGTTGAAGATCTCAGTGCTGCTCAAGCTGGCGATCTTGTATTACTCCACGGCTGTTGTCATAACCCTACGGGCATAGATTTAACCGAATCTCAGTGGCATACCATAGCTGATATCTGTTTAAAACAAGAGTTAGTCCCATTATTTGACTTTGCCTATCAAGGGTTTGGCGATGGTGTTGATGAAGATGCTAACGGTTTAAGAATTCTTGCTAATACCGTCCCTGAACTGTTAATCGCAAATTCCTTTTCTAAGAACTTTGGCCTGTACAATGAACGTATTGGTGCTGTGACCATCGTAGCAGCAAATGAAGCAGATGTGGTTAAAGCATTCAGTCAGGTGAAAAGCACTATCCGTGGCAACTACTCAAACCCACCTGCTCATGGAGCCTTGATTGTTAGCACTATTCTCGCCGATGCTGAATTAAAAACCCTCTGGGAAGGTGAGCTAAAGGAGATGCGTGAACGTATCGGTAAGATGCGTACTTTGTTTGTTGAAACATTAAAGCAAGAGGGCGTGGCACAGGATTTCAGCTTCATCTCAAGACAAAATGGTATGTTTAGTTTTTCTGGGCTCTCTAAAGAGCAAGTCGAGACACTTAAAAATGAGCACGCTGTCTATATAGTCGGCTCAGGTCGCATCAGTGTTGCCGGAATGACCCAAAGTAATATGCCTGTGATCTGCAAGGCCATTGCTAGTGTTCTTTGATAGTTAACCAAACGAACTGTGTAGAATTATATAAACGACACAAACACTAAAGCTATTTCTCATGGGCTTTAGTGTAAGAGTTCTAGACACAAAAAGGACAGCAATGCTGTCCTTTTCATTCATGTCATCCTAATTTGAACGATTGTGTTTCTTGCTCAGAAACTATACTCGCCAACGCGTCAGCTAATGCCTTTTTATCGTGCAATCCTTTATGATGTTGACTCACCAGCGGACGATAAACGATATTGCCGCTCTGGTAACTCCTATCCGAATGACACAGGACTCTATCGATTATCTTAACGCCAAGTACCTGATGACACCAATCTATTCTCTGCTCTAAAGTGAAGTCTGCAGAGGAAGAGGGCTCTCGTGTAAGATTGTCGATTAAGATCACTTCAGCGCGAGACTCTGCCAACGCAGTTGCAAATTTAGGTAATAAAAGTGGTGGCATGATACTGGTTAAAAAACTACCTGGGCCTAAGATCACTAGATCGGCTTCACGAACCGCATCACACGCTTCACAAGTCGCAGTCACCATAGGTTCTAATGACAGCGCCATAGGGTGATTCAACATCCCATCCACATTAGTCTCACCAAATATTTTGTTGCCACATGCTTCAATAGCGACAAGGTGGGTGGGTTCCTCTGACATAGGAATAACGCGCGTATCAATATTAAGAAATTGACGAATAACATTGACAGCTTCCAGTGGTCTTACGCATAGCTGATCCAATGCAAGCAGAATAATGTTGCCTAGGTTATGACCCGACAAATCGCTTTCACCAGCAAATCGATACTCGAATAATAGAGAGCCAATAGAGGGATTACTTGCCAACTGAGATAAGCAGTTGCGCAGATCTCCCCAAGCGATACACTCTTGCTGTTCACGCAGTCTACCTGTAGAGCCACCATTATCGGTAGTAGCAACGATACCTGTTAGTTTAGGACCAAGGAAAGAGAGCGTAGATAAAACTCTGCCTAATCCATGACCTCCGCCTATAGCAACTATATTATTGAATCTATTTAGTGCATTATATTGCATTCGGGTTTTTCCTTCCTGAATACCCAAGAGTTTTCATTTGCGATTATACATTAGAATAGCCCTGTAAACTCTTGTTTTGTTACATACTCCAATGATTTGAAAATACTCGTTATAGTGACACCTCCAAGTGGCTTGGGTATATGTGTAATATGACATATAATCTCAACCGATAATGATGATTTGAGACAAGAATGAAAACAGGAAGAATAGGTAAATTAACAGTATCAATAAGTGTTGTCATACTCGCCCTTATTATATTAAAACTTAATTTTATAGACACAAAAGACACAAAAGAGCAGAAGTTAGGGGCGTTAATTAAAAATAAGCAGAACCTTAGTCTGATCCCCGATTTTGCTTCTATTCCTCTTGTTAGTGATAAGAAACAAGCTTTCTTTGATTATTTACGTCCTTGGGTTCGACTGCAAAATGGAATAATCAATGATGAACGTCAATTTTTACAACGCTCTCTGCAACACATCAATGACGGATTAGTGCTGACTGAAGCTGAGTATTTTCGTATCGAAGAGATCTCAAATAAGTATCAGTATTCTCCTCGAACAATTAATGCTGAAACCATTCAAAAATTATTAATAAGAGCGGATATTATTCCTGAATCTATGGTGCTGATCCAAGCTGCCAATGAAACAGGTTGGGGAAGCTCAAGGTTTGCTAGAGAGGGGCTTAACTTCTTTGGACAGTGGTGCTTTAAAAAAGGTTGTGGTTTAGTGCCACAATCACGTACATCAGGTATGTCTCATGAGGTGGCTGTTTTTAAATCTGTCGAAGACTCAGTTGCATCATATATGCGCAACTTAAATTCAAATGCAGCATATTCTCTTTTACGCTCAATTCGCGCCGATATGCGCGCGCAAAATAAAGAACCCACAGCTAACGAACTGGTGTATGGGTTAGTAAACTATTCTGAACGTCAGGAAGCTTATATCGATGAGCTTTTAGAGATGTTACGTCATAACCAGCAATACTTAGTAGGAAATAATGAAGAAAAGACTTCTGTTTAGTTGTTTAGTCCTAGCTTGCACCTCTGTGCAAGCAACACCTATCTCGTTAGAATATCAAGGGTTTTATAACAGGTTGAAACAGGTCAATAAGGGACATTATCCTCTTGTTGAACTCACATTTTCAGTACCTAATAAAAAACTATGTCGTATTAATAGCGGTACGATAACCACTGAAAAAGAGTCATTCCCTCTTACTATAACAAGCGATCAGCGTCTCTTTTTGCCTTACGATGATAGATTAAAATCTGATCGCGCTTTAATTAATTTAGACATTGAAGGTAAGGTTGAACATTGTAATATTTCAATGCAGGTAAGAGCAAAACAGACGAGACAGATTTACCAAAAAAGTGAAATCCTACAGATCCAAACTGAAATGGATGCGCTATTAAATGAGATGCAAGGTTTTCCTATGCGGTACTTCGCAGCAGACATAGCTGGCATTAACTTTGTTTTTGAACCTGATAGTAAGGTTTCAATTAAGATTGATGGCACAGAGCAACTTGTCACGGGAATGCTTAGACTCAGTCGAGCTCAAATAGCAGCGTTAGACACCCTTGAACTGTCTGTAAAGCCAAAGGTGATAAGCCCTTGGACTAATGGTTAATCGGCTTTTGACAGAAATAAAAAAAACTAGCTAACGCTGGTTTTTTTATTTCTGTAGCTCCCATGAATTAAGGAGTATAGGTACTAACGACATCTATTTGATGTTCAGTCTTCATCCTTTGCTTGTTACTTGCAGCATCAAGGTCGATATGACCATTATTTGACACATCAACAAAATCAAACGCTGGTAAGTCTGATTCAGCGACTTCACCTTTAAGTGGTGCGTCAGGGTTTCGGCTTAATGAAACAAAATCAAATTGTGTTCTGTCAACGCCCTGAGATGGGGATGTATTTTGCATCGCGGTGAAAATAGACTCGATACGACCTGGGTGTTCAACATCCCATTGATTAAGCATCTTTTTGACTGAAGCACGTTTAAGGTTTTCCTGAGAGCCACATAGATTACATGGGATGATTGGAAAAGATTTTAACTCAGCATATTCAGCAATCTCTTTTTCACGTGAATAAGCTAAAGGTCGAATCACCATATTCGCACCATCATCAGAGAGCAACTTAGGTGGCATGGCTTTTTGCTTACCCGCAAAGAACATGTTTAAGAACAATGTCTCAATAATGTCATCTCTATGGTGACCTAAGGCTATTTTAGTTGCCCCAATTTTTTGTGCAAAACCATACAAGGTTCCACGTCGCAATCGTGAACATAAGGAGCAGGTCTTTTGACCCTCAGGAGTTTTATCTCTAACGATAGAGTAGGTATCTTTCTCTAAAATATGATACGCCACATCTAAAGTATCAAGATAAGCTGGAAGAACATGTTCAGGAAAACCCGGTTGTTTTTGGTCCAAATTAACTGCGACTATTTCGAACTTAATTGGCGCTCGTTTTTGCAGGTCCAGTAAGATATCAAGCATAGCATAGCTATCCTTGCCTCCTGAAAGACAACACATTACCCGATCACCTTCCTCAACCATATTATAATCAGAGATAGCTTTGCCGACTTCGCTTCTGAGCTTTTTCTGAAGCTTTTTCATTCGGGTGACTTGTTGAGTTGATAGATCGACAGACATAAAAAAACGCGCCTAATAACACTTGAATTATGGGCGCGTAGTATATATTAAAATCTTGACGTTAAAAAGCCAACTTGCTCGCTTAACTCTGATCTAATGGCGATTTATAACCATCAGGCTTAATGGCCAGCAGATCGCAATTTATACTATCGATAACGTGCTCTGCTGTATTACCAATCAGCGCCGCTGAAAAACCGGTTCGACCGACTGTGCCTAAAATAACCAGCTCGGCATCGATGTTTTTCGCGACATCAGGGATCACGTCTTCAGGTAAGCCTTCTTTCACATGACAGTTATCAGGACTAATGCCTAAAGTTAAGGCTAACTCGCACACTCTTTGTTCATGCTGCATACGAATCGTTTCACTGTATGTATGTGCGTCAAAATCAGGTAACTCGATAGCAAGATTGACAGGGGTTCCAGGATAACCATTTACAAGGTGAACTTCGGCATCGAATTTAATCGCTAAATCTTTACCATATTCAATAATTTTGCTGTTGAGACTAATGTGATCATCATCTTCTGAACCAACATTTATTGCACATAGTATTTTACCAGCAATAGGCCAATCATGTGCTTTTACTAACAGAACGGGTACTGGTGATTTCCGCATTAAATGCCAATCAGTTGGAGTGAAAATTACAGATTTAAGCTTGTCATGCTCATGGGTCCCTTTGATAATGAGATCGAAATTTTCTGAAATGACATGTTGAATGATACTTTCATAAGGGCGATTGTGCCAAATGACTTCACTTTGAATCGTGATACCAGAGGATGAATAATGTGAGACAATTTCATCAATCCAAGCTTGCCGCTGAGCAATAACACCTTGTCTCATTGCCTCACGCTCTTGTCCGGACAAGATAGATGTCATCTCATAAGAAAAATCAAAAATTGAAAGAAATACGGTAATGCTTGCTTGATTTCGGGTCGCGAGTTCAACAGCCCTCGCAAGTGCGGGTTGGGAATCACTGGCTGGATCCACGACAACTAACAGCTTTTTATATTTCTTCATAGGTTTCCCCTTTCTTATTTGGTACCTTAATAATGAGCTACATTGGGTAAAAGACATTGCTTTAGATCAAATGAACTCAAGATTCCTTACCGTGTTATAGCATTATTTTATGCTAAGTTACTTATCTATTACGAATTATTTAATAGTACACAGACGACGTTTTAAAATTCAAAGAAGGGGAAGGCGCCGATACTGACCGTATCAACGCACTAGACAACAGATAAACATCTAGCGAGCAATAACGCTATTGCCCGCTAATTTATTCAGTGCATCAAAGTTGATGATAGTAATGTATTTACCTTTAACTTCTATCAACTCAGCTTTTTGGAAACGTCCGAGTAATCGACTAATTGTTTCAACCGTCAAGCCTAAATAATTACCAATATCACCACGAGTCATGGTCAACCTGAACTCTTTAGGTGAAAAGCCTCGATTGCCAAATCGCGTAGCTAAATTGCTGATGAAAGCCGCCAATCTTTCCTCTGCATTTTTCTTACTTAACAACAATATCATCTCTTGATCACTTTGGATCTCATTACTCATCAAACGCATAATCTGCTGTCGAAGTTTTGGCATAGAACCACTGAGATCATCGAGCGTCGAAAATGGAATTTCGCAAACCATTGAGGTTTCTAATGCTTGTGCAAAACTCTGATGTACTTGGGAATGAATGCCGTCGAAACCAATCACATCACCCGCGAGATGGAAACCAGTGATTTGTTCATCACCTTGCTCTGTAATGGTAAAACTCTTAATGGTACCTGAGCGGATTGCAAATAGAGACTTTAGAACATCACCTGATTTAAATATTTGCTCACCCTTTTGAATGGGCTTTTTTCTCTCAATGATTTCGTCAAGACGATCGAGTTCAGAACTATTAAGTGTAAACGGAATGCACAAGGTTCCCATGCTGCAATCATGACAATGAATGGCACATCCAGGAACTGCAGAACGACGACTTTTACTGTTGTCTGTCATAGTCTCTCTCAAATTTCTCAATTACACTTATGTTAAACTAATTTAATATGCTGAGCTAGTTAAGCTGTGCAATTGCGATGTATAAAGTGTGTGATCCAAATAAGATCAGTATTAAGCCACTGAACAATCTTATCGCTTTAGTCTGAGTCCACTGACTTAACATATTCGCCGCAACACCCGCACTCAATAGTGCCGGTAATGTGCCTAAACCAAATGCCATCATAATAAAAGCACCTTGCTGGGCTGAATTTGCCGCCACCGCCCATGTTAAGGTGCTGTAAACTAGACCGCATGGAAGCCAGCCCCACAACATACCGCCAATAAATGCATTTTTCATCGTCTTTATGGGCAACACTCGACTGGCGAAGGGGGACAAAAATCGCCACAATAATTTCCCTAAGCGTTCAATCTGCACTACTCCAGACCAAATTTGTGCGATATATAGACCTGTCACGATCATCATCACACCAGCAAAAGCCCTTAATGCCAGCAGGTATAAATCAATATTGAATAGTGAGCCTAATGCACTCGCTGAGCCTCCTACAAAAGCCCCAGCCAAGCTATAACTTAAAATTCGGCCCAAATTATAGGTAATCAAAAATGTCAATTTAGTCGATAAAAGGCTTTGCCCATCTTTCGAGGGAAGTTGAGCTGAAAAAGCACCTATTAGTCCACCACACATGCCTATGCAGTGACCAGCCCCCATCAAACCTACTAAAAATGCCCCCGTGATACTGTAATCAATCAAGATGACTTTGACTCACTGTCAGCTGTGGAATTTGGAGCCTTAGGTTTTGATTCATCCTCATCAAAGAGAATAGAGACACTTTGCCTATCAAGATCGTCAAATTGTTCCGATTTTACAGCCCAAAAAAAGATACCAATGGCAATGGCCACAAATAGCATCGCGATCGGAATTAATACATAAATAATACTCATAAACGTACCCTTAAAAGTCTCAGACTATTGGCGACAACAATGAGTGAACTGACTGACATACCTAATGCCGCAATGTAAGGTAGTACGTGGCCTGTCACCGCCAAAGGGATTATAAACAGGTTATATCCGAGCGCCCAATACAAATTTTGTTTTATTATCTTATCGGTCAATTTTGCTACATGTACCGCATCATTAAAGCGTGATAATTGGTCACCGAGTAAAATAAGATCAGCACTGTTTTTCGTGATGGCTGAACCACTCCCCATTGCGACCGATAGGTTAGCCCCTGCAAGTACTGGTGCATCATTAATTCCATCACCAAACATAGCAACTGAGTGTTTTCTTTGTAATGATTGAACCAAACTTAGTTTGTCTTGTGGTTTAAGCCCCTTATAGACATCGGTTATTGCGACTCGACGCGCAATCTCATCAACGTGGGTGGAACTGTCACCGCTGGCAATGCTGACCATACAGCCATTTTGTTTAAGAACTTTTATCGTGTCGACAGCATCTTCTCTAATGGCATCAACCAGGGTGAATTTAGCCTGGATTTTTCTATTTTTCACTAAATAAACCGACAAGGTCAGGTCGTTCTCGACACCAACAAATTCGGCACTGCCAATCCTGTATTCTGTGCCATCAATTAAGCCCATCAAGCCAGCACCGACTATGCTTTGCTGCTCACTGACGTGTATAGAGTGATCTCGATAACGATCGAAAGCTTTCGCGATTGGATGTAATGACGCACTCTCCAAAGCCGCAGCAATTGATAACACCTGCGCTCTATCGGCATCATTGAAAAGAGTCACGTGATCGATAGTAAGAGTGCCACAGGTGAGGGTGCCAGTTTTGTCAAACACCACATGTTCAATCTTAGTTAACTTTTCGAATACACCGGGCTTGCGTACAATAACCCCAATGCCTGTAAAGATGCCTGTCGCACAGGTAACCGCTGTAGGTGTCGCCAACGCTAATGCGCAAGGGCAGGTAGCAACCAAGACCGCTAACGTGACCCAGAATGCATCTTCAGGCCAATAGATACGCCAGACTATGTAGGTCATGAGCGCAATCACTAGAATGGTCCAAGTGAAGTAGTTAGAAATCGTATCAACATACAGGGCCACTTTGGGCTTATTGTTCGAAGCAGCTTCCTGTAAGCGAATGATTTCAGCAACAAGTTGATCTTGACCAATCGCTGTAACTTCAACCTTAATGGGATGATCTACATTGATTGTTCCAGCATACACCTCTTGAGTCATCGACTTCATCACTGGCATCTGCTCACCGGTGAGCATGGCTTCATTAATACAGGTGTATCCCTCAATAATCACGCCATCGGCAGCAACCACCTCACCAGGTTTAACTAAGATGACGTCACCGACTTTAAGAACTTTTGCAGGTACTTCTTGGTTACCTGTTGGCACGACAAGCTGTGCGATAACGGGCACCAGTTTATGTAAATTGCTTGAACTAACAGAAGCTTTTTGTCTGGCATTTTGCTCAAAATAACGACCAAGTAAGAGAAAGAAAGTAAACATACTTACGGATTCGTAATACACTTCACCGGTACCATTTACCGTCGCAATACAGCTTGCAATATAAGCGCCCAATATGGCTATGGAGACTGAAACATCCATATTTAACCGGCCACTGAACATGGAACGAATCGCGCTAAAATAAAATGGTTGGGCAGAGTAGAAGACAACAGGAGCCGCAAAAATCATGCTCACCCAGCGGAAGTAATCACGGTATTCGACTTCGAGATCGGAAAAATAGTCGGCATAAAGGGCAAGGGCAAACATCATCACCTGCATGGTGGCAAAGCCTGCGAGGCCCAATCTAAGCAAAAATTTACGACTATTGTCTTTACTCAGTTTTTCTTGTTCATCAACTTGGTAGGGAGCTGCTTGATAACCAATTTGACTAATCTGACTAAGGATATCACTCAGCTTAATCTTACTTGCAACCCAACTAACCTGAGCACGCTCCGTGGTCGTATTGACACATATCGACGTGATACCCGTCACATATTTAAGTTTATGCTCAATTAACCAAGCACATGCGGCGCAAGTGATCCCATCGATAGATAAAGATACCGATGAAATATCACTCTTTTTATAAACAAAATCTTGTTGAATTTCAGCAAGATCAAATGCAGAAAATGAGCTTAACTCATCGGGCACTAGGGCAGTTTGTTTGTTGCCCATTTCGGTGCGAAATTTATAATAGCTGCTTAACCCAGCATTGATAATGGCCTGAGAAACAGCTTGGCAGCCTGGGCAACACATGAGCTCATAGCTATTATTAATGCATGTCGTAAATTGAGACCCAGTTAACACGGGTTCACCACAATGGAAACAATCACAGTGCTTCATAGTTAATCTAGTTTAACCTGTATGCTTTAGCGCTTGAACAGAGCGGGCTAGGCCCGCCCTAAAAGAAATAACTAATTTAACCAGTATTCGGTGTCATCGGCTATTTGCAGGCGTTTCTGAATGCGCCAACTTTGATCATAGCCTTCGAGTCTGACTTCCCAAGCACCTGTGATGGGGTTAGAAAGTGCAATACGATAGGCTTTGTCACCATCAGCTGTCACCACTTGCTTAAAATCACGACTTTCGATAGTGGGGTGAAAGAATTCAACATTTAATGCAGCAATATAATTCTCACCACCATGTTGAATTATCGTTAATTGATTGTCATCGACCTGAAGTTCAAACTGCATACCAAGTTGCTTGGCATGCTTGATCTTCCTAAGATCCTGGTTTATTCGTTTACCATCTTTATAATAATCTTCTGACACAAGTGCATCTTTATTGTCAATAGCGAGATAGAGTAGATTGACACTCGCCACAACAGCACATAAAGGCAAGATAATTAGGAACCAAGGCCAGAACTGCTTATACCAGGCTTGAGGTTGTTTCATGTTAAATACCTATGATAAAAATTGCGACTATATTAACTGCAAAAGTGTGATTTAGCACCCTAAAAAAAAGGCCTCGATGAGATCGAGGCCTTCTTGTAACTTAGATGTAACTACTTGTTTGACAAGCTATAAACATAAGCTGTGATTACGTGAACTTTCTCTTCACCTAATACGTCTTTCCAAGCTGGCATAACCCCACTACGACCATTTTGAATTGATAGTTCAATAGCACCACGGCTACCACCATACAGCCAAATGTTGTTAGTCAAGTTAGGGGCACCCATAAACTTATTACCGGTAGCGTCCATACCGTGACAAGCAAAACAGCCTTTCATAAATGAAGCTTGGCCTTGAGCGGCAAGGGCTTCATCATGATCTCGACCCGCTAATTTAGTCACATACTCTGCTAGGCCTTTGATTTCACTATCTTCAATTGGCAAACCACCTTTTGGTGGCATCATACCATGGCGACCATTCATGATACTGGTTTTAATCGTGGCAAGCTCACCACCATATAACCAGTCACTGTCGGTTAGGTTAGGGAAGCCTTTACTCCCACGCGCATCACTACCATGACACTGAGAGCAGTTATGTAAGAACAGACGTCCACCCACTTTTAAGGCTTCTTCATTCTTAACTAACTCTTCAAGCGGGGTTTCAGCATAAGCCTTGAAGATAGGACCAAATTTTTCATTGGCACGTTTAACTTCTTGGTCATACTGAACCCAGCGGCCTTCTTTGTTAGCAAGTTCAATTGCAGCTTCAGAATCAGCTTTAATACCATTTACAGTCCCTATACTTTGGTTAGAACTCGACCAGCCTAAAAGACCTTTGTAGTTCCCTAAACCAGGGTAAAGTGCTAAATAAATAACACCGAAAACAATCGTTAGGTAGAACATATAACTCCACCACTTAGGTAGCGGGTTATTAAGTTCTTCAATGCCGTCAAAGCTATGACCCATAGATTCGCCTTCTTTAACACCTGTGGTGTTTTTAGAAACGAGTCTTAAAAGGATGAAACACCCTGCAATTACCACGATAGTGAGTACGGTAACCCATATACTCCAAAAGTTAGTCATCACTGCCATCACTTATTTTCTCCTGATCCCTTGCTAAGTTCATCTTCTGAAAAAACAAGGTTAGCCGCTTCGTCAAATTGCTCCTTACGACGAGAGCTGTAAGCCCATGCAAATATACCGACGAAAGTTAACATCACGACTATCGTAATAATGCCTTGTATTGTTCCGTAATCCATATAATTGCCTCCTAATTATTTCAGTGCATGTCCTAGGGACTGCAGATAGGCGATGAGTGCTTGCATTTCAGTTTTACCTTCGACTGCTTTCTGTGCACCCGCAATCTCTGCATCGGTGTAAAGGTCTTGACCTTTATTTCCACCTTTATGAAGATTGCGTAGAATGTCCATTTTTTGACCCGTTAACTTGCCATCAAGTTTGTTCTCAGCCAGCCAAGGGAAGCCTGGCATATTCGATTGTGGAACCACTGCTCGTGGATCTATCAAATGAACTTCGTGCCACTTATCGCTATAACGACCGCCTACACGGGCAAGATCTGGACCGGTACGTTTAGAACCCCATTGAAAAGGATGATCCCAAACAGACTCACCCGCAACAGAGTAGTGACCGTAACGTTCTGTCTCGGCACGTAAAGGGCGGATCATTTGACTGTGACAGTTATAACAACCTTCACGAACATAAATGTCGCGACCTTCAGTTTGCAAGGCTGTATAGGGAATCAACCCATCAACAGGCTCAGTCGTGTCTTTTTGGAAAAGCAAAGGAGTGATCTGAACTAAACCACCAAAACTAATAGCGATAACCGTTAAGATACCCAGAAGACCGATGTTTTTCTCGACTAACTCATGATTAAATTTCATCTAATCTACCCCTTATGCTTCTGCTAATGCAGGCAAAGATTCTTTAGGTGCTTTTACTGTCTTGAACACGTTATATGCCATAATTAGCATACCCGTTACGAAGAAACAGCCACCAAGGAATCGGACAAAGTAGAATGGGTACGAAGCTTCAATACTTTCAACAAAGCTGTAAGTCAACGTGCCGTCAGAGTTCACTGCACGCCACATCAGACCTTGCATCACACCAGAGATCCACATAGATACGATATACAAGACAGTGCCGATAGTTGCCAACCAGAAATGGACGTTAACTAGGTTAGTGCTGTACATACGACCGTGCCCATAAAGAACAGGAATCAAGTGGTAGAGTGAACCGATAGACACCATAGCCACCCAGCCTAATGCACCTGAATGTACATGACCGATAGTCCAGTCAGTGTAATGTGATAGGGCATTTACTGTTTTGATAGCCATCATTGGGCCTTCGAAGGTAGACATACCGTAGAAAGACAATGAAACAACGAGAAAACGTAAAACAGGATCGGTTCTTAGCTTATGCCAAGCGCCAGAAAGGGTCATGATACCGTTAATCATACCGCCCCAAGAAGGCGCAAATAAAATTAGAGACATCACCATACCAAGTGACTGAGTCCAATCAGGAAGTGCAGTATAATGAAGATGATGAGGACCAGCCCAAATATACAAAGCAATCAATGCCCAGAAGTGAACAATAGAAAGACGGTACGAGTAAACGGGACGACCCGCTTGCTTAGGAACAAAGTAGTACATCATACCCAAGAAGCCAGCGGTAAGCAGGAAGCCTACTGCGTTATGTCCGTACCACCACTGTACCATTGCATCAACTGCACCAGCATATAGAGAGTAAGACTTCCATAAGCTAACAGGTACAGCCATAGAGTTAACTATGTGCAATACAGCAACTGTGATGATGAAGGCGCCAAAGAACCAGTTCGCGACATAAATATGGGATGTAGTTCGCTTAACGATAGTTCCGAAGAAAACGATTGCGTAACATACCCAAACTAAGGTAATTGCGATATCAATTGGCCATTCTAATTCTGCATACTCTTTACCACTGGTAATACCTAGGGGAAGAGTAATAACGGCTGATAGAATGATGGCTTGCCAACCCCAGAAGGTAAATGCGGCCAATTTTGGTGCAAATAACTTGGTTTGACAGGTACGTTGAACGATATAGTAGGATGTTGCAAAAAGGGCTGAAGTACCAAACGCGAAAATCACGGCATTAGTATGCAGAGGTCTAAGACGACTGTATGTTAACCATGGAGTATCGAAGTTTAGTTGTGGCCAGATTAACTGAGCCGCGATCAATACACCAACTGACATACCAATAATTCCCCACAAAACTGTAGTGAGGGCAAATTGGCGAACAACGGTGTAATTGTAATCAGCGCCTTGAGGCTGGGAATGGTTCATTTTATTGCTTCCACTGCTTATTACTTATACTTGTGGGTAAACTAAAAACTTTACCCATGAAAAGGACATAAATTTATATTCCCTACGGAATACATTGGGGTATGTCAATGTGTTACCTTGCAAATATGTGATATTAACAAGGTAAACTAATGATACTTGAGCTATGTCAAAAAAGATAGGAATTGTAACCTTTCAAAAGTTGATCTAGATCAAACTACTCATTAGAATGTAAATGCTTTACCACTAAAGGTTAATATTTGTGCTACCTGTTAATGCAATGTCTCAATTAAGGCTCTTCTTTCTACTGTTTATGCTAATATTCACCTCAGCATGCACACCAGAAAAACACACAAATACCTCACTAATAATACAAGATGATACACTTTGCCAATTCAAACTAGGCGTTTGTGTTAAAAATGTTGCTAGTGTGGAACTGGCGTTGTTAATAACTCCTTTTGATTCTCCCAGCGAAAAGCCGTTAACTGTAAGCCTTACCAGCTCTAAAGAGATTGAGGATCTAAAAGTACGAATAGAGGGCAGGGATATGTTTATGGGGGTTATCCCTGTTAATTTGAGCAAAGTAGGTGAAAATATATATAAAGGATCGCTGATGTACGGTTCTTGCAGTAGTAGTTATATGGTATGGCGAGTATTTGTTAGTTTTACCCTGCAGGGGGAGAAAAAAGTCGTTCTCTACGACTTTTTAGCAGATAACAACATCTAGTGGTGTAATACCAATTACATTAATTATGTAATTAATTCAGAAGCGCTTAGGTTTTTCAATTTAAGGCGCATTGATGAAAGCGTAATGACTCCTTTGTAAGTCAGTGCAAAGTAGAAGTCGAATGCTTGAGGGTCTCCCGCAGGGCGAGTTTCAAAGCTCTAGATACTGCGTTGAATGATTTAAATATACGACAACATGGTCTATTTTGTTCCAAACAAAATGAGACATTTCCTCCCACCATGGAGGTCAGATGTGATGCATCTCGAGTCAGGAACAAATTCCGAGGAGTAATATATTAACCCCATTGCCTTCAGCGCTTGAATTCCCACTGAATCCTGCATTTCCAAGAAACTTGGTTATGTACCTAAACACTTAATCATGAAGTTGCTCTTTAAGTAAATTAAAGACTTCAATATTCTCTATAAACAGTTCCAACAAGACTGGATCGAAGTGCATACTCGATCCCTCTCTCATTGTTTTCAATACTTCCTCTAGTGGCCACGCTGGCTTGTAACATCGAGCATGAGAGAGTGCATCGAAAACATCGGCAATAGCAACGATTCTTGCAAACACATGAATATCTTCTCCTTTTAGACCAGAAGGATAACCGGAACCATCAAATTTTTCATGATGTTGTAGGGCGATAATACTAGCAGCTTTCAAAATTGGCCGTTCTGATTTGGCTAATATTTGATGCCCGATTTGAGGATGTTGACGCATAATTTCCCACTCTTCAGCATCTAACTTACCTGGCTTCAATAATATGGCATCTGGTGTCGCAATTTTGCCTATATCATGCATAGGTGAAGCATGCTTGATAAGCTCTGCTTGTTGCCTTTCAAGACCAGCAATCAATGCGAGTTTATAACAATAGGCAGACATACGTTTAACATGATTTGCAGCTTCTTTTGAACGACTCTCTACTACATCACCTAAACGTAAAATTAACTCTGACTGTGTATCCTCCAATTCCTTATTGAGTAGAAGGTTTTCAAAAGCCACCCCTACATTAATGGCGAAAATATCAATCAATTTCTTATCCAGATCATCAATACTGTTAATTCCATCCATGAACATGATGTTGACCCAGCCACTTTTAGCTGGAAAATAGCCAACGAAACAATTCTTCTCATAGATACAACTTTTATCTTTTAATGCCTGTAATATTTTTTGTTTGATATGGGTTGGAATAGACTTGCTATGTTGACAAGAATATTGGCCCGTTCCTGCAAGTATATGCACCTCGCCTGCATTTATCTTCTCGCTCATTGCATCCACTGAATTACATGAGAGTAGTAAAGTTTCACTGTCAAAATTTAGCAAGGTGGCGACTTGAGTTAATAAACCATCGGCAAAATTATGTAACGTTCGCAATTCAAAAAGACCAGAAGTAGCTTGTACGACTCTTTCCAGGCCCTTTCGATGTCTAATTTGGGTCTCTTTAGCCTCTTCGATAAGCATAATGTCACGATAGGAACGCAATGCGGAGTAAACACTAGTCACAAGTTTTCTCGAATCAAGCTCAGCTTTGGCTTTGTAATCATTAATGTCATAGTTAACGATAACATCCTCTTCAGGTGCTTGCCCTGGTTGGCCAGTACGTAAGATTAACCGTATTGCTTTGTTAGCATTATCTTCCCTAATCCATCTAACTAACTCTAATCCCGCGTGATCGCTTTCCATTACAACATCCACAAAGGCCATTGCGATATTAGTCTCTTTTAGTAAGATTTGTTTCGCTTCTTCACCGCTATAGGCGTTAATGAACTCTAATGCGCGGTTATCCAATTTAAACCTTGATAGTGCAAGCTTAGTGACGGTATGAACATCGGGTTCATCGTCAACGATAAGAATCTTCCATGCAGGCCCGGAGCTAACCTGTGGTACCTTTTTTTTACCTGAAAAGAGTGGGCTCTTCTTTGCTATATCGATCAGCATTAGACAACCTCAACTATGTTAGAAAGTTTTATCCCTGTCCATTAGTGTAGAACAACGTAAAGAACAGTGGAAAATAGTAGAATAAAAATGAACCTATTTATTGTAGGTATTTCACTACATCCAAATGGTAATAATTCTCATTTGCGCGTATTATTAAATTAACGTTTTTTACTTCAAGGTCAAATCATGCGAACTTCCCAAGTTAATCTTTCAATATCAGCAGATAAGCTCGCCAAGTTGATTCAAGCAGGTGATATATGTGCTGCTGATTTTCGCTGTCTTGATTCTGATTCTAAACAGATCGTATGGCAGTTATGCCTACTGTGCTGTAGCCAACGAGTAGGGTGCTTAAAGCCCTGTTCTCAAAGCTGTTCACAATCAATTAATTTCTCTAGCAAGCCAGACTCAATAACAAGTATTGAACAAGTTGACGAAATAACAAGTTCTGTTAACAAAATCACAAACATAATTTGACTCAGTAGCTTTTATATTAAGAGTCGATAGGGATGTTTAACACTTAGCTCAATTTCAAATATTGGTTTAATTTATATAGGCTAAAAACCATGACAAACCTTAATTATCACTGTTAAGATCAAAGGCTTAGTTAATTGATTTTACTAGAAACATCATAACTTGTGTTTCCAGCCTTTATATAGAGTGCTTATGCAAATGCCCCCCATTTTACCTTTATTTGAATCTGCGATGCATATACAAGAAGGTAATAGCTTTATAAATCAATATATTACTCAAGTCAGCATCAATCAAGTTACCGACGCAGGCTTGCTATATGAACATGCTACTGAACTTCTCTATGAGCAGAAGAATAACGAGAATAGCTACAAGGCATACAGAAGCGAACTAACAACGTTCTTTCATTGGTGTTTTGATGTTGTAAAGCTTTCGCCTGCGATGCTGACAAGGCGAGAGATGTCTCGTTATCTCGATTACTGCCAGAATCCACCAATCGACTTGATCGGTTACTTTAATGTGGCACAATTTAAACTCGACAAGACCATGGGGATAAGAGCACCAAATCATGCATGGCGACCTTTTGTTGGTAAAAAGCTATTAGGCAAAGAACAGGTATACACACTCAGTGAAAATGCGCTAAAGACTAAAGTTGCTATTCTTTCCTCTTTTTATAGCTATTTAATGAGTGAAGATTTCTGCGAACGAAATCCAGCTCAAGCCTGGATGAATCACAGTCGATTTTCCTCTAAGAAAAAATACCAGATTAAAGCCGAAGAGGGCAGTATGCTCTCTTTTAGTGAGCTGCAATGGTCATACATTATCTCCACTGTTGAGAAACTTGCCAAGGAGGTTCCAGAATTGCATCAAAGGAGTTTGTTCTTAATCAAACTCGTCTATTTCTGTTACCTGAGAATATCTGAAGTAGGAGCAAGGGCAGGTTACACACCCGTGATGGAACAGTTTAGACAGAATAGTCAAACTGGGATCTGGAGTTTCTACATTCCATATAGTAAAGGTGGCAAGCACCGTTCGGTAGCTATCTCTAAAGCACTTCTAGCTGGGTTAGTTGAGTACCGCCGTTTCCTTAAGTTGCCCGATTATCCGGTAGCAGGGGAGAATCACCCATTGTTTATTCGTCATAGGGCCGCAGGAAGAGGCAGAGAAGTCGGCAACCTAAATGCGAACTTAGGGATACGTCAAATCAGAGAGGAAGTGGACAACATCATCGAAAATGCAGCTATTTGCATCGAAAATGACGGGTTAATTGAAGATGCGAATCAGATGCGCAAGCTTACTGCACATAATATCCGACACACAGGGATCACCCATGATATCAATATCAACGGTCGGCCATTGTCACATGTTCAAGCTGATGCAGGGCACGAGAGTATAGATACAACATCACTCTATTTGCATACCTCGCAGATAGAGCGTCATCAAAGTGCACAGAATAAACCCCTTAATCATCTGCAAGGTATCGAATAGTGATATCCAGATAACAAGATCTGGCGGAGTTTTAAAGGCTCATCAGTTAATGCCGATAAGTGTCATTATCGGCAATTGAGATAAATTTGTAATCGAACCGCACTTTCTAGAATAAGCTCAACATGATATTACTAAAAACTAACCAGCCTAACTACATAACAGCTATAGATTTGAATAGGCTCAAGTTAATAACTAGCAAAAGGCTCCAAATAGATCCACGGTTAAATGGACATTTTTTCACACTGTCAAATAATAGCTCTAATTAACTTCAAACCAATATATTATTCAAAGCAATACTAGACTATAAGCTGAACCATGATCTCAACATAGTCATTCCACTAAATAATGGTCATAAATGGCAAGAAATTAGAAGGCTAAACAATTATGGCAAACTTAACGCTTCGCTACGTGCGTACTTTCAAACTCCCAAGGCCATTAGCCATTAGATTTCACGTAGTGCACTCAAAAAAGCCACTGGCTTAAACTACAGATGGACAACTGTCTGATGTCACTGAGGCTATAATTGTTATACAAGATTCTAATCTACACCGTAAAAATCAAAGCCAAAGCGGTTGCTAAAGGAATCAACAGCACATAAGAAATACAGCTATGAAAATCCAGCTAGAAACGAGACTGAACTGAATAAGATAAGCGTGAAAGACTAACTTGTTTTAGCGTCATGACAGCTGAGTTCGTAATAGCAATTGTCAGCTTTTACATAGACATTTGATAACAGTGTGTTTTCTACATAGCTAAAGAGTTAAACAGAAACATCTCCTCATCTTACTCTCGTAACAGTATTATGGCCTCGAAGCCTATTTAACATAATATACATTGTGCGCACTGTTTGAAATGTGTGGTTATGTCAATCCGAAGGCTTCTTTTTCTTGCGAAACCTCAAATATTCACCAGATGTAAAGCCAACCATAAAAATTGCAATCACTGTAACAATATCAATAATAATATCCATAGAACCGCCTAGAACTAGACATAACAACCTTTATGAATACTAGTTGATAGATATAATTATGGAAAATCTAGACATAATCACCATTGTGCGCACTGTTTGAAATGTATGGTTCTGAGCGGTTCAAATAGCCTTAGCTAAGCGTCCAGTTATGCGACTTCGAGCCATTTCAGGATAATGGTTCTTGTTAGCCCTGCAAAACTCAGCAACGGCTGTTAACTCAACTTTTACCTCCTCTGGTATCCATAGCGTCACCTTTACAAAACCTTGCGCTTTGAGCTTGTTTTCATAGACAGCGTTTTTACTCAGTTTCTTATCATTCATAGAGTCACCAGTGACCTAGCCTTAAAATCAACATCTGACCTAACCGCACAATTAACTAATTGCCATTCACCAGCATCATAAAAAACAGCTAGCAGCTTACAAGCTGAATCAATAGGAAAAGTATCATACTGATTAAACAATTCAGCATCGTATGGATTTTCTACCCAGAGACCAGAATCCGAAAGATACATTCCATCAAACTCAACTAAAAACCCCTTAAAGAAACCATTAACTAAAAACTTTTTAGCCCTAATCCTTCGTGTAAAAAATAATACCAACCCACATAAGGCATCATAAAGAAGCAAACCCAAAAAAACAGCAGTAAAAACCCACGCCGCACCTAAAGCAATAATTCCATCAAGAACCATAATAAAATCAGCATTACTTAATTGTTCATTCATTGTGTAACCTCTTTTTTGTCAGAAAAAATATCAAAGCTAGGCAGTGAGTCACTCACTAGAACCTCACTCGATTCAACGCTTGTTACTGGCTCTACAGGCGGACATAACACCAACTGACTAGCACTACCCAAAGTGACATTGACAATACAGTCATCAATCACAAAGAACGTGTAGCCAAGTTGGTCCAGTGCAGCACTAGAAATATATTTAGAGTGTTTTTTACTATCAAATCGAAAAAGATAATCTGTCACTTCACCACCAAACGCATAGGTTTTATTCACCGCTGAAATGTAAACCGCAATAGAATTGTCAAAATTAGGAAAATGTCGAGTAAACGGATTTACAGGATGAATACCGACACTATTAGCTTGAAGATAACCATCACCAATAACCACGCTAGGATTATTTTGAATGCTCGTTTTATCAGTCTCTGATAAACCAAATCGCAAAACATCATCACTGGCCTGAGCGGTTTGTACTTGTTCATTTCCCTTTGGAGCTGCAACAGCAACAGCTTCAGGCGAGCTAAAATATAAACCATAAAGCGTAACTCCTATATAAACCAAAGCACCAATAGCAATGACAAAAGCCAAAATAAGTTTGGGTTGTTTTAACATCGTTAAATCAGCAAGAGACGCATTAAAGCTCCCCGTTCCTGTTGATTTGTACAGAGCAAAAACCTCGAGTGGAATTTTTACAGATGTCACACTTGCATAATCAGACTTTGACGGTTTTGCAGATGTAACGGTAGGCAAATGCGAAAAAATACGCGGTCGTCTTTTTCTGAAAAACGAATCAGTAGAACGATGGGCATAAGCAGTTTGAGCGCAACCCTTTAAACCAGAATCAATAGAGGTGTAATCTGGAGTTAATAAAACAATATCCCACTGATATTTTCTATGACGCATAAAAGCACCATAAAAATTATCAGGATAAAGTAATCTGTTATTCGTATCTAATTGAGTCGCACCTGAATCATCAGTGTCACCCTCATCAAACTTTGACGGATCTTGTATTTGCCAACGAGAATAAAAATACTCTGAAAAATCGGCAGGTAAATCAGGTAAAAAAGAATCTACACCTTTATAAATAGTCTTCTCCATCTTAAAGCCAACACTTTTGCTAAAAATATCCTGACACTCATCAATAACAACTAGAGCGCCGATAGGCATCCAGTTGAACCAATTTTGCCAAAGTACTAGCCCTTTTGACGAACGACTAAATATACGAATTAAACGCGCAGAACTAGGAAACGTTATGCCTAAAAGCTTTTCAATCGATTCTAAAGATTTAAGCCCTTCAATATTAGAGACAACTAACCGCCCTGCTTTTAAAGCTGGAATTATTTCAAACCACACACCATAAGCCGTTTTATATGAACCATTACCACCATATCGAAAAGATATCATGTCACCACCCCATAACACGTAAAACAAACGCAACACCCATTGCATCAATAACAATGCGCACCCCTGCAACAATACCTAGAGCATGAGCAGAGTATGAAATATCAGGCGGAAGCTTATTAAATACATTAGATAAAAGAGTGTACACCTCGTATTGTGAAAACAATTCAGCCGTTATTCTGTAAGCCATTTCAACCATTTGTATCTCGCCATTTATCCACAGTTTTATAGCCCACTCGTAAGCATAATCAAAAATATCAAAAATCAATGAAAATACAGACTGAAAGAAACTTAACAAGTCAGAAGCGAGGCCAATCATTACAGCAAATAACTCAGATATAAATTCCATAACTACCCTTTTCTACCACTTGTTAACACGATAAAACCCGCTGTCATAGTAGCCATAAATAAAATAACTGTTCTTATCAAAGTGATGTTTTCAGAACCTAATCTTTCAAAAAGTGAAAAGCCGACTTGTTGACTTGAATTAGCTATATTCAACGTAAATGAAATAGGAGTATAAGAGCCACCATTAAAATTAGGCGTTCCCATTTCAAAAGGCGGTTTTTTCAATAACCCTCAAGCTCAGACATTAACGATTCATTGCCTGTTTTCAATTCAGCAATAGCAGCATCAAAATAACCATCAAATAAATTATCGGATATTTCAAAATTAGGTAGCGTGCCCGTAAAACCAAGCATATCTTTTATATCCCCAAGCAAAGATTCAACCATTGATAAATCAGTACCACCATCTGGATTAGGGTCTGGGTCAGGGTCTGGATTAGGGTCTGGCTCAGGGTCAGGGTCTGGCTCAGGATCAGGGTCTGGCTCAGGATCAGGGTCTGGGTCTGGCTCAGGATCAGGGTCTATAGGAGGATCAGGGTCTGGTGGAGGTATTGGGTCAGGCGTTGGAGTAAGCGCACCACAAGGTAAGCCAGTACGCGAAACTCTTCCTGTGCACGTCATAGTTTTGTTATCACACGCACCATCTTTAATTGCAAACCTGCAAAATTGGCCAAACATTGGATTATTTGCAATAAAGTTAGTATCTAACTTATACATAGAAATATCATTAATAAGACACACTGTTCGAGGAAGCGCAGCATAACCACCTGAAACCGCAACGGCTGGAAAAGAAGTAGAAACGGTAGGTCGATTAATTCCAGAACCACCACAACCAGAAACCATTTTATATGATTCACGATAACGATATGAAAAAGGATTGCTACCACTGTAAGTAATAGTATCAGAATAAATAGTGATGTAACTTAAACCGTCACTTGATGAAGTTACACCGTATCCAGCAACTGATAAATACCGTTCATAATGTTGATTGTAATTAGGAATACCATTTAAGATTTCTATATTCCTTCTTGTTAAATCATTAACATACAAAATAGATATTTCGCTTTCGGCTAAACGTTTATAAACCTCAGAGGCTGAAGTCGAAGCAAAAGCCACTGTGCGATTAATTGTAGAACTACTCGCTCCCCGTTCTCTTACAGCACCATCAATAAAACTAATCCCATCCCGATAGTGAGGATTAAAAGACCATTATTGGCAGGAATAGAATAAAAAGCAGTAGAAGAAGATAAACAATTAAATGAAAGTAACAATAGTAAAAGTAAGAAGCGCATAATAATAAACCTAAAAAAGGCCAGTAACTGACCTTATTTATTTATGCTGATAAAACTCCCGTATACACGCCTATAAGAAGAGCAAACGTGCCAATAGAAACAATCAACACAGTAACTAACATTACCGTCTAAGCCATGCCACAATCATCGACACACCGAAACCTAATGCAGCAATAGCAATAACACCCGCGACAACCAAAGCAACCGCAACTTGACCAGCCTCGACTGCATCAGTAATGGCTTTAGTTTCCGCAGCAGTAAGCGCAAATGCAGAGGTAGACATAAGCGAAGTTGAAGCAACAGCAGAACCAATAATTAATTTATTTCTCAAACTACTAGCTTTATTCATAATAACCCTTAGAACTTCCCTAAATACTTAATAATACGACCAAGAACATGGCCAGTTACAAATGTCACCAATATATACGTATTCAAAAAACTATATATATTGGCGTCAAATTCAATCAAATCAATTAGCGAGAGCTGACTACTAACTAATTTTTCAATTTCGTCTTTATTTAACAGTAAATATTCACATGCAGCGTCAACAACTATCACACCCTCTCGAACTGCTACACATATAGACATGGTTTAATGCAAACCTGATTTAATGCAAAAGTCACTTAATGCAAGTTCAAGTTGAATACGTCTAGTCTCACACATAACCGAAGTCTTTAAACACTTATTAGAATATTCTTGGCTATATTTATTCCTTGAAGACTTAATATAAAAATTAAATTGACGTTGCCAGAATTCAATAGCTTTTTCATAATCATCAATCTTGTTTGCAATCTCAATAGATGAAGTATTCATAAGTCCCCTATCCAACTTTTGATTGTGATGATTTACTAGATTTATCTGAACCAGTACCACGCTCATGAGTAAACTCATTAGAAAATGAATCGACCGACTTAAACCCCTTAATAGCCTGAGAGAAGTTTCCTTTCTTGACGATAGAGCCTAATTGAACATCAAGATCCATTGGCAAAGTACCGCCAGCTAACATATGACCTTGTATCTCCCCCTGAATACGCTTAGATAACGTAAAATCACCATCTTCACAAAGAATTGAAATCTTAGTGACCTGCTGACCTACTTGAGTATCCTTATCAACATAATCAGTTAATATTTGTAATGACGAATACGCCATATTTGATTCGTCAATAACACCGTAACTAACATAAAAACATTGAATTCGATTAAACATAACCTACCCCTTACTAATGGTTGTTTTGTGAATATCTGAACATGTGAACCCGTTGGGGGATTCACCCTTAAACGCTTTTCTGATCCTTTCTAATTTCTGTTTTGACTCCCACAAATCGGAATTTGAAACGAGCCTAAAGTCTCCATCATCAAAGAACGCCAGAGATAAAGACTCAGATTCATTAAGGCGAACAGAGCGGCCAGCTTTAAGACCAGAGACAAATGAGGATTGAAGTCCTAATTGATCCAACTGAATTGCTAATCTACGCTCAGGTGTTAACAAGTCAGGATTTTCAAAAATGTCAGGCTCTACAAGGGCAACTAAAAACTCAGAATAAGAAAGGTTGGCGCAAGGCATTTCAGGCTCTACATAAGAGGCTGGACGCTGTTTATCAAAATCAAACTTCAACAAATGAACCAAAGGAAGCGTTTCATCTTTATGTAAGTTTTGTAATTGAAATTTACTCATTCCGACAGACATCAACATATTGCAATGACTGTAAAATGAGCTTTTACCTGTTATACCCATTGTTCTCTTCACTTTTTTGTACCCCTCAGTACATAGACGACGATAAAACCCAAAGAGACGCACAGCTTTAGCCTTTCGCAGTCTCCCCGTCTTTGTGATCGTGTCGTACTCTGTATGCAGTAATTTTTTAACTTTAGCGTCATGTATAACGGTTATTTCCTGCCCTTCAATCGCGGACAGCATATCTTTCATGGCCTCTTCCCAGATGTAGCGACAGAAAGAACCTAGCCCTTTTTCAGACTCATATGCTGAAATGAAAGAAAGGAGATCTTTAACTAAAAGTGGAATACCTAAACGCTCAAACATGCGAACACAGCAACGTGATTCAAATCTCAAGCGGTTAGTTGCAAAATTTTGTAGATCATCAGACTCAAGCTGTTCAATGACAGGATCGTAAATATTGGTACGCTCTTTTTTCTGCTTAGCCTTAAGATTCATAAGCTGATGAATTACTTCGTCTAGCTTTGAATAGATGCAAAGACTTGAAGCCCTGCCAGTATTAGAGTTTCCACGTTCACGATTAAAATAAATGGTTGTTTCGTAGTCTCCATCACGGCTTGGACGTAGATAACGATTAGAGAAGTTAGCAATTGAATCGAGAGCAGAAGCCAAACAATCACTTGTCGGGAGTTGGATACTGTAAGTTGCATCAGCGCGAAACAATACAGCTTGTTCAAAGTCCAGCATTTTGGAAAACTCAGGCAATGAGCTAGTCAAACACCTAAGAATAGTACGAACACCAAGTTCAAAACTTTCAGACCCATACACGTTATGCCCCTGAATAAGCTTAGCGGGACTGGCTTTAAGCTCGACACATGGGCAATCTCTAAACCCACCACCTTGATAGACCTTAAACGCAATGCCTGTGTAACTTGACGGGATTGAGTCCCACGGATGCATTAGATCCTGAATTTCATAAGTACCATCATCATTTCGAAGAATTGAGCGAGGAGCGACATTCAAACCAGCTTTAGCGCAATCATCCATATTTACAAATGAAACAAACTTGTCTTGGCTAAGAGTAGTCAAAACATGCTTGTCTAAAAATGGTATGCGAAGTGCTTGGAAGTCGTTCAAACTTAGAATCTCAAAATCTTAGAAAGTAAGATAATCTTAGCTCTTTAGAATCTAAGTAGCAATAAATATTATAATCTAAGAATCTAAAATTTATAGGACTTGAGATCATGCCTACAAAACATGTAGATGATGCAACTTGGCGAAAAGTTGAAAAAGAAACAGTAAAAGCAGTCGTAGCAGCTCAATCGAGCATAAGAGAGACTGAAATACTTAGATTATTAATATTAAAAGGATTGGAACACATCAAAGAAGATGACTATAAAAACTATGCGAACAGAAAAAAAAGATGAGGGCTGGTAAGACCACACTATATCTTGTGGTTTAGGGTGGTGAAAAGCGGCCTTTATGCTCATTTACATACTACATATGGTAATTGAGCAATTCCATACTTTTGGACGATAAGCCACTATTAGAGATAGTGGCTTATTTAGCGATTTTAAGCCTCGAAATTTTCCTGCTGTGCGTAAGTCTTATGCTCGCCAGAAAATTGCGAGGCTCTTACCTTGTTCTGCCTACGGCCATTAAAATCCATCTGGAAGCAATAACGATCTAAAATCAAAAGAGTGTCACTAGGGCGAAGGATCACACCGCAAAAAACGCGGAAGCTTTCAGGCGTAACGCTCCGCTACCATCAAACCTACGGTTTAATAATCCCTAAAAGCAATAGAATGGTTAAACATTTAATAGAGTTTAATGATAATCGGGTATCGAATTAATGATGATCGGGTATTTAAACGAAGAAGGAAAAGGCAAACAATATTATAGTCAAGTTAATAATGTAATAACCTAACGTTAATAATTGAAATAATGTGAAATAAAGCAAGTTGATTAGTTAAGGCTAAATTGAAAGAAATATAATAATCCATCGTCAAACACAAAGCACGCCTTTTAATAGAGTGATCGGGTATCAAATTAATGATAACCGGACATTAAAAATATAGGCATGAACCGGTTCAAAAAAGAATGCCAGGCTAACCATTAGAAAAATCTAATCGTTGACCTGGCATTAAATGGAATTGACGTAGGAACGTGAAAATTTAACGTACTAACGTGAAGAATGTGATCGGCCAGCTAAGCGTTCGCCAGCGATAAGGAATTTTAAGAGGCAGTTCGCACAATGTACGTTATGTGTAAATGACGGCTCGCCGTCCGTTCGCTGGTGCTTCGCAGTGTAGCGAACGGCAAGCATTCAACATAACGTTATTCCTATTGTGCGCACTGTTTGAAATGTGTGGTTATGTCAATCCGAAGGCTTCTTTTTCTTGCGAAACCTCAAATATTCACCAGATGTAAAGCCAACCATAAAAATTGCAATCACTGTAACAATATCAATAATAATATCCATAGAACCGCCTAGAACTAGACATAACAACCTTTATGAATACTAGTTGATAGATATAATTATGGAAAATCTAGACATAATCACCATTGTGCGCACTGTTTGAAATGTATGGTTCTGAGCGGTTCAAATAGCCTTAGCTAAGCGTCCAGTTATGCGACTTCGAGCCATTTCAGGATAATGGTTCTTGTTAGCCCTGCAAAACTCAGCAACGGCTGTTAACTCAACTTTTACCTCCTCTGGTATCCATAGCGTCACCTTTACAAAACCTTGCGCTTTGAGCTTGTTTTCATAGACAGCGTTTTTACTCAGTTTCTTATCATTCATAGAGTCACCAGTGACCTAGCCTTAAAATCAACATCTGACCTAACCGCACAATTAACTAATTGCCATTCACCAGCATCATAAAAAACAGCTAGCAGCTTACAAGCTGAATCAATAGGAAAAGTATCATACTGATTAAACAATTCAGCATCGTATGGATTTTCTACCCAGAGACCAGAATCCGAAAGATACATTCCATCAAACTCAACTAAAAACCCCTTAAAGAAACCATTAACTAAAAACTTTTTAGCCCTAATCCTTCGTGTAAAAAATAATACCAACCCACATAAGGCATCATAAAGAAGCAAACCCAAAAAAACAGCAGTAAAAACCCACGCCGCACCTAAAGCAATAATTCCATCAAGAACCATAATAAAATCAGCATTACTTAATTGTTCATTCATTGTGTAACCTCTTTTTTGTCAGAAAAAATATCAAAGCTAGGCAGTGAGTCACTCACTAGAACCTCACTCGATTCAACGCTTGTTACTGGCTCTACAGGCGGACATAACACCAACTGACTAGCACTACCCAAAGTGACATTGACAATACAGTCATCAATCACAAAGAACGTGTAGCCAAGTTGGTCCAGTGCAGCACTAGAAATATATTTAGAGTGTTTTTTACTATCAAATCGAAAAAGATAATCTGTCACTTCACCACCAAACGCATAGGTTTTATTCACCGCTGAAATGTAAACCGCAATAGAATTGTCAAAATTAGGAAAATGTCGAGTAAACGGATTTACAGGATGAATACCGACACTATTAGCTTGAAGATAACCATCACCAATAACCACGCTAGGATTATTTTGAATGCTCGTTTTATCAGTCTCTGATAAACCAAATCGCAAAACATCATCACTGGCCTGAGCGGTTTGTACTTGTTCATTTCCCTTTGGAGCTGCAACAGCAACAGCTTCAGGCGAGCTAAAATATAAACCATAAAGCGTAACTCCTATATAAACCAAAGCACCAATAGCAATGACAAAAGCCAAAATAAGTTTGGGTTGTTTTAACATCGTTAAATCAGCAAGAGACGCATTAAAGCTCCCCGTTCCTGTTGATTTGTACAGAGCAAAAACCTCGAGTGGAATTTTTACAGATGTCACACTTGCATAATCAGACTTTGACGGTTTTGCAGATGTAACGGTAGGCAAATGCGAAAAAATACGCGGTCGTCTTTTTCTGAAAAACGAATCAGTAGAACGATGGGCATAAGCAGTTTGAGCGCAACCCTTTAAACCAGAATCAATAGAGGTGTAATCTGGAGTTAATAAAACAATATCCCACTGATATTTTCTATGACGCATAAAAGCACCATAAAAATTATCAGGATAAAGTAATCTGTTATTCGTATCTAATTGAGTCGCACCTGAATCATCAGTGTCACCCTCATCAAACTTTGACGGATCTTGTATTTGCCAACGAGAATAAAAATACTCTGAAAAATCGGCAGGTAAATCAGGTAAAAAAGAATCTACACCTTTATAAATAGTCTTCTCCATCTTAAAGCCAACACTTTTGCTAAAAATATCCTGACACTCATCAATAACAACTAGAGCGCCGATAGGCATCCAGTTGAACCAATTTTGCCAAAGTACTAGCCCTTTTGACGAACGACTAAATATACGAATTAAACGCGCAGAACTAGGAAACGTTATGCCTAAAAGCTTTTCAATCGATTCTAAAGATTTAAGCCCTTCAATATTAGAGACAACTAACCGCCCTGCTTTTAAAGCTGGAATTATTTCAAACCACACACCATAAGCCGTTTTATATGAACCATTACCACCATATCGAAAAGATATCATGTCACCACCCCATAACACGTAAAACAAACGCAACACCCATTGCATCAATAACAATGCGCACCCCTGCAACAATACCTAGAGCATGAGCAGAGTATGAAATATCAGGCGGAAGCTTATTAAATACATTAGATAAAAGAGTGTACACCTCGTATTGTGAAAACAATTCAGCCGTTATTCTGTAAGCCATTTCAACCATTTGTATCTCGCCATTTATCCACAGTTTTATAGCCCACTCGTAAGCATAATCAAAAATATCAAAAATCAATGAAAATACAGACTGAAAGAAACTTAACAAGTCAGAAGCGAGGCCAATCATTACAGCAAATAACTCAGATATAAATTCCATAACTACCCTTTTCTACCACTTGTTAACACGATAAAACCCGCTGTCATAGTAGCCATAAATAAAATAACTGTTCTTATCAAAGTGATGTTTTCAGAACCTAATCTTTCAAAAAGTGAAAAGCCGACTTGTTGACTTGAATTAGCTATATTCAACGTAAATGAAATAGGAGTATAAGAGCCACCATTAAAATTAGGCGTTCCCATTTCAAAAGGCGGTTTTTTCAATAACCCCTCAAGCTCAGACATTAACGATTCATTGCCTGTTTTCAATTCAGCAATAGCAGCATCAAAATAACCATCAAATAAATTATCGGATATTTCAAAATTAGGTAGCGTGCCCGTAAAACCAAGCATATCTTTTATATCCCCAAGCAAAGATTCAACCATTGATAAATCAGTACCACCATCTGGATTAGGGTCTGGGTCAGGGTCTGGATTAGGGTCTGGCTCAGGGTCAGGGTCTGGCTCAGGATCAGGGTCTGGCTCAGGATCAGGGTCTGGGTCTGGCTCAGGATCAGGGTCTATAGGAGGATCAGGGTCTGGTGGAGGTATTGGGTCAGGCGTTGGAGTAAGCGCACCACAAGGTAAGCCAGTACGCGAAACTCTTCCTGTGCACGTCATAGTTTTGTTATCACACGCACCATCTTTAATTGCAAACCTGCAAAATTGGCCAAACATTGGATTATTTGCAATAAAGTTAGTATCTAACTTATACATAGAAATATCATTAATAAGACACACTGTTCGAGGAAGCGCAGCATAACCACCTGAAACCGCAACGGCTGGAAAAGAAGTAGAAACGGTAGGTCGATTAATTCCAGAACCACCACAACCAGAAACCATTTTATATGATTCACGATAACGATATGAAAAAGGATTGCTACCACTGTAAGTAATAGTATCAGAATAAATAGTGATGTAACTTAAACCGTCACTTGATGAAGTTACACCGTATCCAGCAACTGATAAATACCGTTCATAATGTTGATTGTAATTAGGAATACCATTTAAGATTTCTATATTCCTTCTTGTTAAATCATTAACATACAAAATAGATATTTCGCTTTCGGCTAAACGTTTATAAACCTCAGAGGCTGAAGTCGAAGCAAAAGCCACTGTGCGATTAATTGTAGAACTACTCGCTCCCCGTTCTCTTACAGCACCATCAATAAAACTAATCCCATCCCGATAGTGAGGGATTAAAAGACCATTATTGGCAGGAATAGAATAAAAAGCAGTAGAAGAAGATAAACAATTAAATGAAAGTAACAATAGTAAAAGTAAGAAGCGCATAATAATAAACCTAAAAAAAAGGCCAGTAACTGACCTTATTTATTTATGCTGATAAAACTCCCGTATACACGCCTATAAGAAGAGCAAACGTGCCAATAGAAACAATCAACACAGTAACTAACATTACCGTCTAAGCCATGCCACAATCATCGACACACCGAAACCTAATGCAGCAATAGCAATAACACCCGCGACAACCAAAGCAACCGCAACTTGACCAGCCTCGACTGCATCAGTAATGGCTTTAGTTTCCGCAGCAGTAAGCGCAAATGCAGAGGTAGACATAAGCGAAGTTGAAGCAACAGCAGAACCAATAATTAATTTATTTCTCAAACTACTAGCTTTATTCATAATAACCCTTAGAACTTCCCTAAATACTTAATAATACGACCAAGAACATGGCCAGTTACAAATGTCACCAATATATACGTATTCAAAAAACTATATATATTGGCGTCAAATTCAATCAAATCAATTAGCGAGAGCTGACTACTAACTAATTTTTCAATTTCGTCTTTATTTAACAGTAAATATTCACATGCAGCGTCAACAACTATCACACCCTCTCGAACTGCTACACATATAGACATGGTTTAATGCAAACCTGATTTAATGCAAAAGTCACTTAATGCAAGTTCAAGTTGAATACGTCTAGTCTCACACATAACCGAAGTCTTTAAACACTTATTAGAATATTCTTGGCTATATTTATTCCTTGAAGACTTAATATAAAAATTAAATTGACGTTGCCAGAATTCAATAGCTTTTTCATAATCATCAATCTTGTTTGCAATCTCAATAGATGAAGTATTCATAAGTCCCTATCCAACTTTTGATTGTGATGATTTACTAGATTTATCTGAACCAGTACCACGCTCATGAGTAAACTCATTAGAAAATGAATCGACCGACTTAAACCCCTTAATAGCCTGAGAGAAGTTTCCTTTCTTGACGATAGAGCCTAATTGAACATCAAGATCCATTGGCAAAGTACCGCCAGCTAACATATGACCTTGTATCTCCCCCTGAATACGCTTAGATAACGTAAAATCACCATCTTCACAAAGAATTGAAATCTTAGTGACCTGCTGACCTACTTGAGTATCCTTATCAACATAATCAGTTAATATTTGTAATGACGAATACGCCATATTTGATTCGTCAATAACACCGTAACTAACATAAAAACATTGAATTCGATTAAACATAACCTACCCCTTACTAATGGTTGTTTTGTGAATATCTGAACATGTGAACCCGTTGGGGGATTCACCCTTAAACGCTTTTCTGATCCTTTCTAATTTCTGTTTTGACTCCCACAAATCGGAATTTGAAACGAGCCTAAAGTCTCCATCATCAAAGAACGCCAGAGATAAAGACTCAGATTCATTAAGGCGAACAGAGCGGCCAGCTTTAAGACCAGAGACAAATGAGGATTGAAGTCCTAATTGATCCAACTGAATTGCTAATCTACGCTCAGGTGTTAACAAGTCAGGATTTTCAAAAATGTCAGGCTCTACAAGGGCAACTAAAAACTCAGAATAAGAAAGGTTGGCGCAAGGCATTTCAGGCTCTACATAAGAGGCTGGACGCTGTTTATCAAAATCAAACTTCAACAAATGAACCAAAGGAAGCGTTTCATCTTTATGTAAGTTTTGTAATTGAAATTTACTCATTCCGACAGACATCAACATATTGCAATGACTGTAAAATGAGCTTTTACCTGTTATACCCATTGTTCTCTTCACTTTTTTGTACCCCTCAGTACATAGACGACGATAAAACCCAAAGAGACGCACAGCTTTAGCCTTTCGCAGTCTCCCCGTCTTTGTGATCGTGTCGTACTCTGTATGCAGTAATTTTTTAACTTTAGCGTCATGTATAACGGTTATTTCCTGCCCTTCAATCGCGGACAGCATATCTTTCATGGCCTCTTCCCAGATGTAGCGACAGAAAGAACCTAGCCCTTTTTCAGACTCATATGCTGAAATGAAAGAAAGGAGATCTTTAACTAAAAGTGGAATACCTAAACGCTCAAACATGCGAACACAGCAACGTGATTCAAATCTCAAGCGGTTAGTTGCAAAATTTTGTAGATCATCAGACTCAAGCTGTTCAATGACAGGATCGTAAATATTGGTACGCTCTTTTTTCTGCTTAGCCTTAAGATTCATAAGCTGATGAATTACTTCGTCTAGCTTTGAATAGATGCAAAGACTTGAAGCCCTGCCAGTATTAGAGTTTCCACGTTCACGATTAAAATAAATGGTTGTTTCGTAGTCTCCATCACGGCTTGGACGTAGATAACGATTAGAGAAGTTAGCAATTGAATCGAGAGCAGAAGCCAAACAATCACTTGTCGGGAGTTGGATACTGTAAGTTGCATCAGCGCGAAACAATACAGCTTGTTCAAAGTCCAGCATTTTGGAAAACTCAGGCAATGAGCTAGTCAAACACCTAAGAATAGTACGAACACCAAGTTCAAAACTTTCAGACCCATACACGTTATGCCCCTGAATAAGCTTAGCGGGACTGGCTTTAAGCTCGACACATGGGCAATCTCTAAACCCACCACCTTGATAGACCTTAAACGCAATGCCTGTGTAACTTGACGGGATTGAGTCCCACGGATGCATTAGATCCTGAATTTCATAAGTACCATCATCATTTCGAAGAATTGAGCGAGGAGCGACATTCAAACCAGCTTTAGCGCAATCATCCATATTTACAAATGAAACAAACTTGTCTTGGCTAAGAGTAGTCAAAACATGCTTGTCTAAAAATGGTATGCGAAGTGCTTGGAAGTCGTTCAAACTTAGAATCTCAAAATCTTAGAAAGTAAGATAATCTTAGCTCTTTAGAATCTAAGTAGCAATAAATATTATAATCTAAGAATCTAAAATTTATAGGACTTGAGATCATGCCTACAAAACATGTAGATGATGCAACTTGGCGAAAAGTTGAAAAAGAAACAGTAAAAGCAGTCGTAGCAGCTCAATCGAGCATAAGAGAGACTGAAATACTTAGATTATTAATATTAAAAGGATTGGAACACATCAAAGAAGATGACTATAAAAACTATGCGAACAGAAAAAAAAGATGAGGGCTGGTAAGACCACACTATATCTTGTGGTTTAGGGTGGTGAAAAGCGGCCTTTATGCTCATTTACATACTACATATGGTAATTGAGCAATTCCATACTTTGGACGATAAGCCACTATTAGAGATAGTGGCTTATTTAGCGATTTTAAGCCTCGAAATTTTCCTGCTGTGCGTAAGTCTTATGCTCGCCAGAAAATTGCGAGGCTCTTACCTTGTTCTGCCTACGGCCATTAAAATCCATCTGGAAGCAATAACGATCTAAAATCAAAAGAGTGTCACTAGGGCGAAGGATCACACCGCAAAAAACGCGGAAGCTTTCAGGCGTAACGCTCCGCTACCATCAAACCTACGGTTTAATAATCCCTAAAAGCAATAGAATGGTTAAACATTTAATAGAGTTTAATGATAATCGGGTATCGAATTAATGATGATCGGGTATTTAAACGAAGAAGGAAAAGGCAAACAATATTATAGTCAAGTTAATAATGTAATAACCTAACGTTAATAATTGAAATAATGTGAAATAAAGCAAGTTGATTAGTTAAGGCTAAATTGAAAGAAATATAATAATCCATCGTCAAACACAAAGCACGCCTTTTAATAGAGTGATCGGGTATCAAATTAATGATAACCGGACATTAAAAATATAGGCATGAACCGGTTCAAAAAAGAATGCCAGGCTAACCATTAGAAAAATCTAATCGTTGACCTGGCATTAAATGGAATTGACGTAGGAACGTGAAAATTTAACGTACTAACGTGAAGAATGTGATCGGCCAGCTAAGCGTTCGCCAGCGATAAGGAATTTTAAGAGGCAGTTCGCACAATGTACGTTATGTGTAAATGACGGCTCGCCGTCCGTTCGCTGGTGCTTCGCAGTGTAGCGAACGGCAAGCATTCAACATAACGTTATTCCTATTGTGCGCACTTGCATGTAATACCAGATACAATAGTAAAATCAGCTCATCTGATTGCTTTTAACATTATCAATTTACTCTCTGTCTCCTTGCTTAATATACATATCTACTGGTATACACAATATGAAAAAAGTAGCATTACCGATGGCTGTTTTATCCTTCAGTAGAAAGAAATTACTGGGTGCTGCGTAAGTGCAAAATGGGAGTTACGGGATATGAATAGCTGAAACCGCCCTACTCACTATGCTAATCAGCTTCGGAGCAGCCTGAAATTATTTGCGAAAGTGCTGCATCCGCCGTTGTTTGCAACGAAATAGCTCCGGGCGGCCCATCAGCGTGATCTTTTCTGATCCGAATTAATGTGGCATCTGGCAACTGATCGGCAATGTTTTCCATTGGTAAACGGATGACGCCCGGTGTATTAAAGCCCGCACCAATCTCCACAATTGCCATCTTTCGGTTTCGGTTCTTGTTGAGCCAGCTACTAATGGCATCAGCTTCAAATTCATAAGGCTTGTCGATGGTAGCTTCGTCACTCCCCTGCAGATGCATCAATCGGTTACAATCTTCGCGGAGCTGAGGACCCGCGGCACAATTAATCGTGTTATCGATGCAGCTATGGAAGCTATGGAACAGCTGAAAACATCCCAACATCTGAGCATTTGCAGCATTCGTCACCGCATCGATTTTTAACCTAGTGATATCGCCATCCCATATACTGACTTTGCTTACTGCTGGATAGTTGCCCGTCAGGCGTACTAAAGCTGAGGCATCAGTGATAGTTTTTTCTGCCAGCTCACCTTGAAGAATGCGATCAACACAGGTGACAAGCCTTCGATAAATGAGTCAGAGCTGTTGGCACTGGCCGCTTATTCGAACATGATCATAGTAATCCTCACTGATTAAGCAGCCGCTTGAGGATGATATCTGCTGCCAACACTGTTTCTTTGAACCATATAAATCATGCACTAATGGTGTTAGATACTGGTGGATCGAGCCGGTGACATAATCCTCATCACGGCCATGCCAGGGAACAAAATATCTGAGTTTTCCAATGTTGTTATGGCCATTCCAATAAAATGCACAAAAACCGTGTATATCGAAACTTGAAAGCTGCTCAACTAGACTTGCTAACAAAGTGGTGTTTTCCAGTGTGTTTATACAATCAAGTTGCAGCAAATAGATGCCGGAAGCGCTATCAACAAACAAACGCCCTGCACCTTCAAGCTCCTCAACCTCTACAGGTTGAAAACAGGGGATCGATAAGTAACAGTGCTTGCCATCAGGAGCGCTAAACATTTTAGCCGTAGAATTAGCAGAGAAGTCGACTGAGCCAGCAAGCCATTCAGCCGTTAACGTGCGATAACCAGTGTTAAGCTCTATTTGAGAGTCCGTTTCACCCTTTAACATATACCAAGCTAATGCATAGGCACCACTGCCACAGAACTGGATCTTTCCCGCTTTATTACGCCATTTTACCGCCGCCTTATGTGCCGAATTCAAATAGACAAAACCATGATCGAATTGATCCTTCACTACACTGTTTTTTGCAGCACTGTCTGCGCGCACTTTCGAGGAGTAAAAGTGGATCAGCTGCAGGATACCGGGAAGGTTTTCGGTGCAGAACGTGCGGATTGAAACCGTGTTATCGGCACCAAACATCGAAGAATTAATGCCCGTCGCCCTCAATTTTCGCCTTAAATGCCTCTCTGCTCACGACTCAATATCCTCAACTTGATTTAAGTAGTCACTGTAGCCCTGCGCTGTCATCTCATCACGATGAATAAACCGCAAAGAAGCTGAATTAATACAATAGCGCAAACCGCCACGCTCTGCAGGACCATCGGGGAACACATGCCCTAAATGACTGTCACCATGATTGGATCTAACTTCAGTGCGCGTCATGCTGTGAGTGTTATCACGCAGTTCGTTAACATGTTTATCTTCAATGGGCTTAGTAAAACTAGGCCAACCACAGCCAGACTCAAACTTATCTGATGAGGCAAATAACGGTTCACCTGACACAAGATCCACATAAATACCGGGCGCTTTATTGTCGAGTAACGCCCCAGTCCCTGGCCGCTCAGTACCATTTTGTTGCGTCACTCTATATTGTTCTTCACTTAACTTTGCTATCGCTTCTTCAGACTTTTCATAACGCTTCATAAGATACCTCTATTAATTGGGGATACTCACACAGTATTTAACTACCGCTCAAACATCCTTGTAACTTTACGATTTTTACGCTTTGCTCTCTTCGGCAATCAATAACAGCGGGGTAATTTCTTCCTTTATTTTCGCTATCATTAATCCGTTAACAGCGTTAACTCATCTAATGTCCAAGGCAATAACTCCCCTACTGTTGGATGCGGAAATACTGCTCGTCTAAAGACTTTGTAAGAGGTTTTACTCAACATAAATGGTGCAAATACCCCTATAATCTCATCACCACCGGTACCGAATACCGTTGCACCTAAGATCTCTTCAGTATCAGCATCGACAAATATCTTCACAATACCTTTGGTTTCTTGTTTCTCTTTAGCCCGTGAAATGCGGCTCATAGGCAATGTTGCCATCAGCACAGAACGATTTGATTGGCGAGCTTCTTTTTCACTGATGCCAATGCGTGCCAGTGGCGGGTCGATAAACATAGAATAGGTCGTATCACGTAGCGACAACGTGCGGTCTAATTCTGGAATTTCATCATTAATCCCCATTAAGCGACTGTAATGATCCCAAAATATCTCGCCATCATTGACTGAAGTATGGGTAAAAGCGCCCATGCCGTTTACATCACCAACCGCATAAATATGATGGTGATTGGTCTGAACATGTTGATTAACTTCAATAAAACCACAGGTATTGATATTTACCCCAGCAGCAGGCAGGTTCAAACTGTCACTATTCGGCACCCGGCCAATGGCAAACAAGGCATGGGATACCGTTAATGATTTTAATTCTCCCGCCTGGCGGTAATTAATCCTGATCTTATTAGTATCAAGGCTATCGTTCGAGGATACCGACTCAATTTGACTCTCAAAGATGATATCCACGCCTTCTGACACTAAGACATCTTGCGCTATTTCACTCACATCAGTGTCTTCGCGAGCTAATAATATTGAGCCTCGCTCAAAAATGGTGACTTTGCTGCCAAAACGTCGAAATATCTGTGAAAATTCTAAACCGATATAACCGCCGCCAACAATGGCTAGATGCTCTGGTAACTCGTCCAAATCGAGCAGCTTTTCATTGTTTAGCCAAGTAATAGCATCAATACCGGGCAGGTTAGGCTCAACCGGACGAGCACCAACGTGGATCACAATATGATCAGCCTTGAGTGTTTGGCCGTTAACCCTTACGCTTTTGCTGTCAACAAACTCAGCCCTTCCTTTAAAAACAGTGCAATGTTCATGCTTGCTCAAGTAATTCTCAATTCCTGATGTTGCATTAGCACGATTACGTTTTTGCGGAGCCATGATTTTTTCAAAATCAACCTGCAAGTTATCGACACTAAAACCAAAACTGTCACCGCGTCCAGCTTGAAAAATAGCTCGTGCTGCGGCGACTAAGGTTTTAGTCGGTGTACAGCCCGTGTTGACACAAGTTCCGCCGAAGTTGCCAGATTCGATAACCGCGACCTTTTTGCCAGCAGCCAGTATACGAGGCACTATACTCATGGTGGCTTGCCCGGTGCCAATCCAAATAAGATCAAAACGTTCGACCATAACAATTCCTTGCACATATAGCTTGCGAAAATAAGTGAAGTCATACACTCAATGTCATGACCATAGATTAAACAGACTTTATCGCAGCACTATTACTTCACCACTTGCCAAAGAGAGTCTATAAAATACGCTTTAGGATCTGTAAAATGCTCAATGACATTAAATCCGCTTTCCTGACAGATGTAATCGATATCATTGCTCAAAAACTTAAAAGAATACTCAAGATGAATAGGTTCATAAGCTTCAAAATGAAAAGACCGCTTCAACTCGGAAATGTATACATCATGGCTTTCTGCTGCTAACACATAACTTTCCATGGCCCCCAGAATAGGGCTATAAACACCAAAGTGTTGAAACTTGTTGATATCAAAATTACCGCCTAATTCACGATTAATACGAGTCAGCAGATTAAGGTTAAAATCTTTAGTATGATCACCGGAGTCGTTATATGCAGCTGTAAGTACTTCGACATCTTTCTTGAGGTCAAATCCTAATAAAACATAATCATCCGCATTCAAACTCATCCACAAACGTCTTAAAAAACCCTGATTTTGCACACGGTCAAAGTTACCTATATTAGAGCCTAAAAAAAGCACCAACTGTTTATTACTCGACTTCTTCCTCACCAAACGTAAGCCATCAAAGTACTCAGCGACCACACCGTGAACCTTAAGATTTGGGTGTGAGTCAATATTGTCCTGTAACAAAAACATGGCTTGTTCAGAAATATCGATGGGATAGAAGTTCACTTTACAGCCCATATTCAAGAAACCATCGATAATAAGCTTACTTTTATGACAATCCCCAGCCCCTAACTCGATGATATCGATCTCAGCTTCGTTTATTATCTTTGGAATATCATTTTTAATCGCATTGAGAATTTCAAATTCGACACGAGTTGGGTAGTAGTCTGGATGCTGAGTAATTTTTTGAAAAATATCACTGCCAATATCATCATAGAAATACTTGGCAGAAAGAGTTTTTGGCTTAGCGCATAATCCGGTCAATACATCGATGCCAAACTGTTCTTTTAGCGCATCTTCGTCCATCAAGCCATGGTCAATTAATTTTGTTATCTCCACTATATATCCTTACATAATCGGATGCCGGAAAACATCCATTGCTGATGAGCTTGATAAAAATTTCGATAAGAGTGACGGTAGTGCCCTGCTGGCGTGGCGACACAACCACCTTTTAAGACAAACTGATTGCACATAAATTTACCATTGTACTCTTCGAGTAGGCCTTGATAAGGCTTAAAACCTGGATAAGCCATATACTGGCTGCGGGTCCAACACCATACCTGTCCCACATTCTCACGAGTATCATTGGGATGATAACGCCGCTTTATAAGACCTTGTTGAAACTCATCTTGTTGCAGATAAATTTCAAACTCTTGTTCGGTTGGTAAACGCCCCCCCTGCCAACGGGCAAAAGCATCGGCCTCAAAGTAACTGATGTGGGTGACAGGCGCGTTAAGATCTAAGGCTTGGCGGCCGTGTAAGGTAAACTCATACCAAACTCCTGCCTCTTGCACCCAATACAGTGGATGCTTCACCTGACTTTCAGTTAACCAATCCCATCCCATGCTTAGCCAATAACGTGCTTTACCGTAACCTTGATCATTAATAAACTGCAGATATTCACCGTTAGTAACGGTATTTCTGGCTATTGCGAAGGGATAAATATAACTTTTGTGTCTCGGTGACTCGTTATCGTAGGCAAACCCCCCTCCACTGTGACCTAACTGATATATGCCCTCTTCAACGTTTTTCCATGGGTTTTCATTCGATGGCGCCACAGCTTTAGGCAATACAGACTCGTTATAAACGACCTGCAACGGGTTAACGCCGAGAATATATTTGATATCCATATACAGCAGTTCTTGATGTTGCTGCTCATGATGCAAACCAATCTCCAGTAACGCTTCCATTTCCGGTTCATGGATATCACTTTGTAACAACAACGTCATGTAATGATCAACATGGGCTCGATACGCCATCACTTCAGCAACAGTGGGTCTGGACAGATTCCCCCGCTCCCCCTGTAGCATGTGTTCACCTGCAGATTTGTAATAGGAGTTAAACAGCAGACGGTATTGCTCATTACAACGTTGATATTCAGGCATAAAACGCACTAATATCAATTCTTCAAAAAACCAGCTCGTATGGCCTAGATGCCACTTTGGCGGGCTCACCTCTGCACAAGGCTGTACCGCCTGATCTTCTATCGTCAACGGTCGGCATATTTCAGTGGTGGTGTTACGTACAGACAGATAACCGTCAAGCAATGTTGTTGTTTCATTAAGCGCCAGAGTCTCGGTTGCAAGCATAATGTCCCTCGATTGAAGTCTTATATTTTCTTTATATCTAACGAGTGTTTTTTAGCGGTACGTTGGCAATGAATTTGATAAAATGAATGGGATATCTATTAAACCTACTATCTGGTTAATTTTTTTTCAATAACATCATGCTAAAAATTTACCATTAGCTTGTTCGATAACGCGACGTACAGAGGGAAATCGGTTGACGGCATAAACCACAGCAACGATGACTAGGATTGTAAAAAAATGCTATGCGACCTACCACGGAAGACGTAGAGACCAACAAGGGATACACAACTAGCAGCTAAATCGAAAAAGAAAAAATTAGTACGAAAGAACAATCACTTCATCAGTGTTCACTATTGTTCTCATAACTGAAGAGCTTCAACTCTATTTCTCCCTGACTCTTTAGCGTTATATAAAGCTTGGTCGGCTCTGTTTATTATGGTTTCAAGAGTATCGCCAGTAATAAACATGGTCACACCAAGACTTCCCGTTATATGTTTAACTTCCGGGAACATATTATCTTCAATAAGGCGTCTAAACTTTTCGGCCAACTTTAAAGCTCCGTTTAGATCCGTTTCGGGGCATATTATTAAAAACTCTTCTCCCCCCCAGCGACCGACAGTATCGACCATGCGAGCATTAATTTTTAAAACTTCGGCCACTTTCGTCAAACATTTATCTCCAACGAGATGGCCATAATTATCATTTACTTTTTTAAAATGATCGAGATCAAACATGATGATACTTAAAGGCCGATGAAAGCGTTTAAATCTTTCAATTTCTTCGCTAAGTACAGAGTCCAGTTCCAATCGGTTTGCCAATCCCGTCAGCACATCCGTTTTCGCTAGCTTAGTAGCCTTTTCTTCAAGTGATTTCTGAAACGTTATGTCCGTAGATATACCTAGAATGCCTATAATGTGGTCAGGATCTTTATCAGAGTAGATTGGCGTTTTTACTCCAAGGTAAATTCTTCTTTCCTGCTTGCCATCATCAACAATAATCTCTTCCTTAGTGGACTCACCCGACAAAACCCTAAGATCCACTTTTTTCAGGATTTGTACGATCTCAGGCGGAAAAAAGTTAGCATCACTTGCTAAGTATAGATCTTCAGCAGTACATCTAAAAAGGTCAAGAGTATGTCTGTTCGCATATACATACTCTGATTTGCGGTTCTTAATGTAAACAAATGACTGCACGTTATCCAGCGCAGTACGTAGTCCACTCAGAATATTGACATGATCTTCTATCATTTATCAGCCTTTACGGTATTAAACTGGTCAACATTGAAATTTATAGCCGATGAAATGACTTAACGTCTTAGTATTTATGCGTTGCGCTGTTTTCAGAGCATAAATAGCTTGTTGAGTTTGGTTACTTAATTATTCCCAGCAAAATATCATTCATAACTTATTGTTGTAAAATGATTATTTTCAATACTGTTAAGTAAGTAGATCTTTATCTCTCTCAAATATCCCTGCAATATGATACATAGTGTCGATATAGAACACTTTCTCCTTTACCTTCGTGTTTTATGTGTAATGCAGCGCTTAATGGTTTGAATGATATTTTCTGACTTCAAGCACCAATAAACGACTCACTACGGTTAAATATGACAAAGTTATGTGTGCATGAACAAAAAACATGGAAGTTGAACTGACTATTAAAAATGAATATCTTGGGTCTCTGACATCAAAAACTAGGTATTTGGCTGAATGAGCTTATTGGGCTTTATTGCGACAACAAGCTTGACACTGCCTCTTTTTTCATGACTTTCAGAGCCAAGATTTGAAAGCAGTTCACTGGAAAAGTCAGAGTATTCAGTCCCGAGTTTTTCTCTTAGTTTTTCCATTCGATTTAATCTGGCAGACCAAGCATCAATGATTTCATCAGGTGCCACACCAGAAAAATTCAGTTCAGGATCATAAACATCATTATCAACATAGACAATTTCAAATCCCACTTTTTGGAGCATAGTTTGCATTTTTGAACCAAAGTCGAAGTCATATATTCCGCTCTTGCCTGACTCAAATTCAAATGAGCTTACTCTATCGTAATACTTACTATTCTTTGGAAGATTACCTGAGATGAAACAGGATATATCCAATAAAGCAATCCAACCTCCATCCTCCATCAAAGCATTTAAACGCTGTAGAAAACCTTTAGGATTAGATAAGTAAGATAAAGAGAAGCTTCCCCATATGCCGCTAATCTTTTCGAAAGTTGAATAATCAACATCCAACAAATCACTGCATAGAAAAGCTTCATTATTGATTTTATTCGACACACAGAAGTCAATGAATACTTGGTTGATGTCGATTCCTACGACATTATTCACCTTGTGCGTTAGCAAATGAGATACATTTCCCACTGAGCACCCAAGATCTAAAACAGAGTCGTCTTTATTAAGAGGAATAAATTCAAGATATTTTTCCCAGTTTCTCCATTTTTGTTGCTTTTTATATTCTTGAATTAGATTCACTCTGTGCTCCATATTTTAACTAGTTCATAAAGAATATAGTCAGCCCTACTTTTGATTAAGTCTATTAAGGCAATGGTATTGTTATTAATAGCTAAAATATCGGCTCTATGGTTATGTTGCAAGTAATAGATATACCGAATATGCCTTGGATTAAAAAGACAAAATAAAGCTATTCACTACAGGGGACACGAAGATCACGGAGAAAGGTCACAACTAAAAACCAAATCGAAGAGAGAGATGAAACTTAGCTCTACTCGAATATTGCCAATTTCTGTATTCCCCAAGCTGGATCCTGAAATTAGTTCAGGATGACGGCAAGTGATCCTAAGAAAGATCTGCTTATTAGACTTTTTTGACCTAATCTAATAAGCAGATAATTTTCGACTACCGGCTTAACGTTTACTCCTTTTCGCTAATCACATACAAGGGATTCTTACTCCTTATCCTTAATAACTAGCCATCACTTGACTGGCTGCAACTCGGTATATCTCATGGTCATCCAGGTTTTCTGCTAACCATTTACATGAGAACACCATCTTGATGTCATGAACTTCATTTAATTTCACAGCAGAACTGGCAAGACTTAACCAATCAGGCAATTGGCTTACAACAGCTTCAAAACCTGAGAACTCGAGCTTTGGAGCCCTTTTCTCTAGATATAATCCCATTAACCAGATCCAATACCTTTGCCACAGTTTCACATAAATCTGAATATCACTGTCTATGGTCCTTGTATTATTATCTGTTTTTTTCACTGCATTTAGCGATGTCAATGACAAGGTCAGATCGACCAGTGCTTGAGCCGCTGTCACTGCGTGCAAAGTGGTTAGCGCAGGTTCATAGAGATACAGGGCTACAGCAGCCTTACAGATATCGGACATTCGAGTCGATAAATTAGCTCTCGTTATCGAAAAGCCTTGATCGAATGCCAATGTTTGCACATAAGGGGAGCCACATAACTGTTCACCTACTCGCAAACTCGGTCCTGAAATACTGGACCAGGTTGACAGTACATAGGTTTCAGCGACATTTTCATTGGTGGCAACATCACTGGATTGCTCGATATAGCCATAGAGATCCTGATAACGAATGGCAAAATAGGCCAGTGCATCAGCTATCAAGCCGTGATCTCCCTGCATTCTTGCAAAGCTGAGTCGTATCAAGGGATGAAACAGTCCCATCGGCAGTGCATCGGCCATGATATCTAACGCATGGTTGATAAACTTAACCGCACCTAAGTGTTCAATACCTGTTAGAAAAACTCTTTTGAACTCAATTAATAATTCAGGTTTTCCTAAGTATTGAGGCCAATTATCAAGATTGACGGTTTGGCTATCTCTTAATCCCATTTGATGTATCAAGGTACGGTTTCTAGGCCAACGGCTTTTAAAACGTTGGATATCATCGTCTGTACCACCAAGCGCCGCTAAACTCATGATGGTCATTGGAAAATGATTGGCCATGCCACTGCGTGTTATGCCACCCAAATTAGGGTGGTAAAAAGCATCTGCATGCATCTCTTGATTAACTAAAGCAATTAATTTTGTTGATGTTTGATAGGTATCGTGTGTGTTGTTCATAACTGCCTCGCTGGTTTAATTTAATGTAAAGGTGGAAGACATCCCAATCGGCATTATGCCGTAGGGGTTTCGCAACGGACTTTTAGAGTGATATCCCTGGCGATATACATCCAGATCTATGGTGTGTGCCACACCTGGAATGTCCACCAGCCGTTGTAGATAACGGGTTAAATTTGGATAATCCCGTATCGCCTTTATATTGCATTTGAATGCACTGTAGTAGCCGACATCAAATCGCACTAAGGTGGGTAATAAGCGCCAATCTGCTTCTGTGACTCGTTCACCAAGCAAAAATGGCGTAGTGCTTAATCGCGCTTCAAGCGTCTCAAGTGCCATGAAGACCTTCGTTACCGCTTCGTCATAGGCTGGCTGATTGCGCGCAAAACCCGTTTGATAAACGCCATTATTGAGATTGTTGTAGATAAATTGGTTAAGCTCATTAATGTCGGCCGCCAACTCCTGAGGATAATAATCCTCCTTGTTATTGGTTATTTGATTAAAAGCTTGGTTGAACATGCGGATAATTTCAGCCGACTCAGTGCTGACTATCCTCTGTTGCTGTTTATCCCACAGCACAGGCACCGTCACTCTGCCAGTGTAGTCAGGCGCTGCCATGCTATACAGGGTGTGTATATTCTCTAGCTGATACAAGTCATCACTAAAGCGCCCTGATTTATCAAACCCCCAACCTTGATCGTCTCTAAGAGGTTTAACTAAAGAGCAACTAATGACATTTTCTAGCCCTTTGATACTACGATAGATTAATGTTCTATGTGCCCAAGGGCAGTTAAGTGCAGCGAACAGATGATAACGCCCCGTTTCGGCTTTAAAACCGCCTACACCGCTCTCTCCCGCTGAGCCATCGGCCGTGATCCAGTTTCTAAATTTTGCCGTTCCTCGTTGAAAACGGCCTTGATTGTCTTTATATTGCTGCTTTTCAAACGTTTCAACTTGCTCGTCTGTCAGCCATTTTCCTTCGATTAACTTACCCATATCGTACTAACCTTGTTAAGACCTCTTTGAATGACACCCAACCTGTAAGTATTGGTTAACTTCCCACCACCAGCCATTAACCTCTCAGGTGTGGCGTGGTGAAATCCAGTAACGGCCCTTTAGGGATGATACGCGTTGGGTTGATCGATTCATGACTTCCGTAATAGTGTGCCTTGATATAAGCAATATCCACGGTTTCACTCACCCCTGGTTGTTGATACATATCACGCAAATAACCCCACAAATTTGGATAATCTACAATGCGCTTTTTATTGCATTTAAAATGACCCACATAAACCGGATCGAAACGCACTAAGGTAGTAAATAGTCGCCAATCGGCTTCTGTAATGTTGGCACCAACTAGATACCTTTGATTAGCCAAAAGTGCTTCTAACGTATCGAGGGCAGTAAATACTTCATCAACAGCACCATCATAGGCTGCTTGTGTCGTTGCAAAACCGGCACGATATACCCCGTTATTAATGGTTGGATAGATGTAATCATTCATCTGATCGATCTCTTTAAGTAAGTTCGCAGGTGAATAGTCCACAGGTGTCACCCCAATATCATCAAATGCACTGTTGAACATACGGATAATTTCAGCAGACTCATTACTGACAATCGTATTGGTTTTCTTGTCCCATAAAATAGGCACCGTGACTCTACCGGTATAGTTTGCATCTGCCTTGGTATAAATTTGATGTGCAAATTGAGCATGTTGAATAGGATCTGGGATCACTCCTTCTCCAGGTTCAAAGGTCCAACCGTCATCTCCCATAAACGCATTGACCACAGACATGGTGATCATCTTATCCAGCCCCTTTAACTTGCGGTAAATAATAGTACGATGTGCCCAGGGACATGCTAGTGACACATAAAGATGGTAACGATCAGCTTCTGCTTTAAAGCCGCCCACACCCGAAGGACCCGCGGCACCATCTTTGGTGATCCAGTTTCGAAAACTCGATGCTTTACGCTCAAACTTCCCACCAGTAGATGTAGTGTCATACCAAGTGTTTTGCCATTTACCTTCTACTAATAATCCCATCATCGACTCCTCTAGTTAATCGGTTCTATCTGCTGTTAATAACAATAGACCGATAGACCATGTGAATAAACAGTAAATATATGCACAGATTGTTCGCACTTTGAGAACAATCTAAGTAAGGTAAAGGTAAATAGTGCTAATAAGAGTTGATGAAATCTATGGGCCAACTGGAAAATATGCAGATCTTTATCAAGGTGGTGGAGACTGGCGGGATCACTAAGGCTGCCGAACAGTTAAATTTGGCCAAATCAGCGGTAAGTAAACGGCTCGGCGAAATAGAGAAACAACTCAGAGTGAAACTCATCAATCGCACGACACGCAAGTCTAGCCTCACAGAAGCAGGTAATGCCTACTACCAAAAGTGTAAATTGATCTTAGAGGAGGTTGATGATCTCAACTGCTTGCTATCTTCAGTGCAACAAAGTTTAAACGGTACATTGAGGCTGACGGTTCCTTTGTCATTTGGCGTGATGCACTTAGTTAACGCCTTCGAGCTATTTGCCAATCAGCATCCACAGCTGCAGATGGATATTGATTTCTCAGACCGTAATGTCAGTCTGGTTGAAGAGGGTTTTGATCTCGCAATTCGCATTGGCCATCTAACAGATTCAAGCATGCATGCCCGAGCTATCGCGCCTATTAGTCACCTTATCTGTGCCAGCCCGGAATATTTAGCTAAACATGGTACACCTGAGACGCCTGAGCAGCTCAAAAGTCACAAATTGCTCAGGTATTCTCGTCTACCTCTAGCGGGGATTGAGTTAACAGACAAGGATAAACAGAAGATCACAGTCCCAATGGAAAGTCACTGTATCGCCAACAATGGTGATTTTTTAAAAGCCATGACGGTATCGGGTCACGGCGTCACTTTTTTGCCTCGTTTTATTGTTTGGCAAGAGCTCGCTAATGGCACACTTAAGACAATCATGCCTGATTATAAGATTTCCCCAATGAAGGCTTATGCAATATACCCTCAGAATCGTTATCTGCCTAAGAAGGTCCGTATGTTAATTGATTTCTTAAGCCAACATTTCGGTGATGTTCCCTACTGGGACCAATAAGGCTATTGATCCGTTTTGGGCGTCAATTATCAATATTTTTTTGATAAAGATTCTATGATTAGCTAGTTTTTCGTTAAGTAAATTAGCATTACACTCTCTCATACTAGATAAGGGCTGCTTGAAGTCTTTTTTTGATTTTAATTTGAGGGAAAAATATGACTAACTTGACGATTGTGGCAAATGTCATCCCGAAAACCGATAAAGTTGAACTTGTAAAAACTGCACTCTTAAAACTCATTGAGGTGACTCGCACAGAAGAGGGATGCATAAACTATAACCTACATCAAGACAATGAGAACCCAGCACATTTCATGTTTTACGAAAACTGGACATCACGTGAATTATGGCAAACTCACATGGGCAACAAGCATTTACAAGAGTACATGGTCGAAACTCAAGATTGTGTCGTTCTGTTTACTTTGAATGAAATGACCGAGCTTGCTTAACCACACTAATACCTAAACATATTAATTATGCCACCTATTTAAGGTGGCTCATTAGAGAGATGAAGAAGACTATGACAATGACTCACCCTATCATTGCAGATCTAAACAAGCGCTACACGGCTAAGAAATACGATACATCGAAACGTATTCCTCAAGCTGAGCTGGATATTCTTTATGAAGCGATACGCCTATCAGCCTCATCAATAAACTCCCAGCCATGGAAGTTTATTGTGATTGAGAGTGATGAAGCCAAACAACGTATGCATGATACCTTTGCTAATAAGTATCAGTTCAATCAGCCACATATTAAAGCGGCCTCCCACATCATTTTGTTTGCTCACAACCCTCATTATACCCGCGAGGATTATGCCAAAATCGTCGATAAAGGCATTGAAGATGGCCGCACTAAACCTGAAGAGCGAGAGCAAGCGTTTGGAGGATTCTTTTTTGCCGAGCTTAATACTGACGAAACTGGAAATACGTCAGTATGGACTAAATCACAAACCTATTTAGCATTAGGTAATACCATGCACGTTCTAGCCCGACTAGGCATTGATGCAACGCCAATGGAGGGGGTTGACAATGAACTGATTGGGGAAATATTTAAAGATGAATTGACTGGATTTGTATGTGAGGTTGCCCTCGCTATTGGTTATCATCATCCAGAAGAGGATTATAATGCCGCACTGCCAAAGTCTCGTTTAGCGATGCAAGATATATTGACTGTCCTTTAACATATTCAACATAAAAATAGCGTCTGTTTGACGCTATGTTTGTTTCCGTCATTAACTCTTTATGAAGTGCTTTTCTTTATCGTTTGTACCATGGCGTTATTGTACACTTTCATGATTTTATTGATGGATTCTGAGCCGCCGGCTAACACTGCACCGGTAAATACTATATCAACGATTAAAAACAGTGCCTTTTGAGACCCTTTTAATACCGGTGGTTCAACAATGGTGCCTATAATTCTAATCCCGATAAAGGCGATCATCATGCCAATCCCAAGACCTAACCACTGTGAAATAAACCGGGAACCAGCCCTGTATTCGGCCCTCTCCTTTTCTATCTCTTCCAAACTAGCTGATAAATTTTGATATTGTGTCGATTCTTGGGTAGCTACATCGTCTGGCTGTAAGCTAACAAACTTCTCCAGTGCCAGCTTTCTTGACGCTATTGTTCTGTCTAACTCGTCGGCGCCAGTGCTTCTCCATGCAGACAGAAACACCTCAATTGCCCGTTCAATAAAAAGAGAGAGAAAGATCAATGTACCCAGTAAAGAGGCCGCTTTTTCAACTGGATCAGCCAGTGTTAACGTTATAGGCTGAACTTTCCATGCTACACCAAGGATAACTATAACGACTAAGACTCCCCACACTCTGCTGTACTTTGTTTCATTATTCATCATTTTTTATTCCATTATTGGTACTATGTTTCATACTTATCCAGTTCACTGACCTCAACAGTAGGACGATCAATATAAGCTTAAAATCAATTTTGACCAAATATCCAATATCGACACTGCCACGCAGGAGTTGCTCGGATCTGTGCTTCGCTATACACCTTCATCAATTAGCATCATAAAGGGCTAACGCTCTTCTTGTGTAATGAAAAGAAGTGGCGCTACGCGATAGATTAGTTTTTGCTTTTAAGGGAGCGTTTTGCACAAGATGAACTGGCACCAAATTTTGTCTTGTTTATTATCTATACTAAACGAACAAGCCAGAGCAGTCTGCTCTGGCTTGTTAACGTCTACGACTTGTTTTAACTATAAATATGAATAGCTCACAGAGAATCTAGAGTGACTTCAGCTCTCTTTTTAAGAACTCAACAACCTCTAGCGGTTGATCTAAATATTGCGAGTGATCGACAAAAATTCCTTGTTCATCAGCCGTAACTAACAGCACTGGAAAGGCTGTCGTTTCGATCAACTCCTGGATCTCTATAATATCCCCAAGTACAAACTCTGCATCCTTACTTAGCTCGCCTTTAAACACTTTATTTGAAGGCGATAACTTAAACTGTTCGATGATGTCATTGAAATCATGTTTACAATCAAGTGGATTACCATCAATAAAGTGGGCTTTTTGCAGTGCATTTAACACTGACAGAAGTTTTTTCGGCTGTTTGCTCTGCATCCAAGCCATTAAGTTGGCTGTTTTAATCGCATTCTTAGGGCTATTTACGTAGCGAATATGTTCCTTGCTAAACTTAACTGCACTCAATTTTAATATTGCATCTACCTGCTCTTGACCTGCAGCATCAGTGCCATTGAAATGGGCACAATGCATTAGGTTTATTTTCATATCAGGAAAAGCTTCGCTAAGCGCGTTAACCAAAGGCATGGCCGCATAACTCCATGGACAATGCGAATCGTAGATAAAATAAAGCTCTAGAGCCATAGGCGCTGACGCCGACAGCTCAGGTGTAAATTCTTCTGTTACAAATAGATCTTCTGGTATTGAAAAGTCGGCACTCATTCGGTTACATCTTGTCAAAAACTAATGGCCAATATTTTAGTGATTTTACCTCTAAGATACAAACACCAATTTGCAGTTAACCTCGCTAAGTCCAATATAAAAGAGCCATGACCGACATGGCTCTTTATTTACCTCATTTAAAGCTTAACCAGGCTCTACTTTTTTTAAAGCTTAGCTGTCGCTAACTTAAGCCCAAAACCAAGAAAGATACTGCCAACGGCATAATTTATCCACCTAGCGGTTTTTGCATTAGTGAGAATGGCCTTAAACTGCTCAGCAAGTAGGATAACCACCAGAAACCAAGAGGAGACCACAATAGCTTGAGTCATTCCCAGCAACATACTGTCGGCAAACACCGTTTGAGGTGAGACAAACTGTGGGAATATAGACAAGTAAAACAGCACTATTTTAGGATTGAGCATATTCGTCAGAAAACCTTTGATAAAGTTGTTGGCGACTCCTTCTCCCTTATTACAGTTTTCCCATGTGTCCGCTTCAGAGTTCTCACCGACTTGATTATCACTGTGCATGGTTAGCATATTTACCATTTTGGTTTTCAAACCCGCACGAATATTGGTAATACCTAACCAAACTAGATAGGCAACGCCTAGCCATTTAAGCAGAGTAAAAGCAAATACTGATTGGGTAAGTAACAAGTTTAATCCTTGCGCCGAGATAAACGCATGGGCGATAAAACCACTACTCACTCCTGCGATATTACTAAAGGCCTGCAACCGACTTTTAGTCAGTGCAGTAAACAGAACGAGTAAGGCATTTGGGCCAGGTATTATGGCAATGAGGAATACGATCCCCACGAACAGAATGATTGTATCGATATTCATGACAATTCCATTAGAAGACGGCATGCATCTTCAATATTAATTTTGTGCAAGCTCTTGTCACTAAGCAGCTATGCTATAGCTGAACCTTAGATATAAGAGGTAACTTGTGATGTGCTAGCTATCTGAATTAACAGCGTGGAGGGCAGCGATTAGCTCTTATACAAGTTGTGCACTTAGTCATGGAGTATCTTATTAATTAAAGAAAAGGACATGACAAGATTAACTAAGTCTCGATGCCAGAACAAGCTATAAGGCATTTTTACGTCAAGTTGTCCCCATTATCAGACAAAAAGATGCTCCCTATTCAATCTTCACTTGCCATAGTTCAGCGATTAAGTATCACTTGGTTATCAAGTGATATATACTTATACTATCAAATGATATTGGAGTTGTTTTTCAATGTCATCAGTAAACTGGGCAAAAGAGCACTTATTGTTACTGATAAGGGCACTATTGATGAGGGCTGTAGCGATGACAACGATGAACGTGTTTACCCCGACAAAATCGGCAAACAAGGTCATGAGTTTTTGGCAATTGGTTGGCGTACCCGCCCGTGGGGCAAGCTTATATGCAGCCTTACATAATGGGCTACCTTTCGAGGTTTATGCCAAATTAGCCAAGATCTCTGGACTTGAAAAATCAGAGCTCGCCAATGCTACTGTCATCGCCAGTGCGACGTTACAGCGCAGGGCTAAGGCGGGCAAGTTCAATAAAGATGAAAGCGATCGTCTCTATCGATTCGCCGAGGTGTACAAATCGGCACTCGATCTGTTTGAAGGAAGCAGTAATGATGCATCCAAATGGCTAAAGAACCCAGTACGCGGGCTTGGTGATAAATGCCCTATTGAGATGTTATCTACTTCAGCTGAAACTGAAGCGGTATTGAATCTCATAGGCCGATTAGAACACGGTGTATTTGCGTGATCACTGGCTATCGAATCGTCAAGAAAAAATGGGCATCTAACGCCTTTGATGGTGAAGGTGCGCGGCTTTACGGCGGTCGTTGGAACAGCCGTGGTCAATCATGTATCTATCTAGCAGGATCTGAGTCTTTGGCTATCTTGGAAGTGCTAGTTCACTTAGATAACGCGCAACAGATCAACCATTACTCCCTGTTTTCAGTCTCCATAAATAAAAAAGATATGATGTTACTGGAAACTCAAGCTCTACCAGAAAACTGGCAAGAAGATCCCGCACCATCAGAGACTGCGGATCTAGGAGATGAATGGCTTAGCAGTCAAAGCAGTCTAGCGCTGTGTGTACCTTCGAGTATCGTCACTAGAGAGAGTAATTATCTAGTCAACACCAGACACCCTAGCTTTTCACCACTGTTAGATAGCATAGTCGAACTCGAATTCTCCATGGATAGCCGTTTATTGGCCCAAAGTTAATCACCAGCTCAATTAATATCAATATTTTTCATTACAAAAAATATCATCGATAAAACCCTCTTTATCCTCTGGTAATAGTGAGCTCTGACACATAACCATGTTCAGTAGCTACAAGCGCTTGCTTTAACATTAAGGTAGCCTCTGTAACCGTCATAAAGCTTGATGTATCAATGGGTTTACCACTCACTATCCAAAATGGTGTTGCCATGCCTCCTGGGTAGACACTGATAATCTTCATCGGGCGTTGAATCGATTTCAACTCTAACCTGACCGATTCAACTAAACCGCGAACTGCCCATTTTGCCGTACAATATGTGGATTCACCGCCTTTGGCCATTAATGCCGCTGTCGACATCACCATAACCACAGTATAAATTTGCAAGAGCTGCGCCTAAACCACTGCACGCTCCGGTGATAACTATCATATTGACCTTAAATGAAAAATCATCAAAGGGAGCAGCAAGTTAATTTAATTCCCAATGAGGCTAGCATTTTCAAATGGCTTGGGTATATATCGAATTTAACCTTTCATCGCCATTGCTGTTTACAAAGTAAGCAGTTAACACCTAAATCATCATAAATTTGTTAACAATTGAAATAAACTACTGAAATTTAAAATCTTCATGCCTACACTGAAAGTATCAAGAGTCATATATGAGGTTCTTCCTATGCCTACACTCCCGATTATTATCCCTCTAAGCAGTGACCAGCTTTACCGTGAATCTACACTCACTAACCTTGGGCCTGAATGTAAATCAACTAAACACTTAACGCCTCTCGATGAGATCGTTGGTCAGGAACGAGCCCAACAAGCTGTTGAGTTTGCCATGTCAATGAAAGACAAGGGCTACAACATCTATGCTATTGGCCGAAATGGTCTAGGTAAGCGCACGATGGTGATGCGCTACCTCAATCGCCACGACCCAAATGTCCACGGAGATACACTTTTTGATTGGTGTTACGTCAGTAATTTTGATGAAGCTCGTACACCTAAAGTGCTTAAGGTACCTGCTGGAATGGGCAGTGAATTTAAAAAAGATGTTGAGAAACTCATTGTTCGTTTGGTTAAGGCTCTGCCACTGGCCTTTGACAATGAGATGTACTATTCACGCGCCGAGAAATTAAAGGGCTTGTTAGCGGGTAAGCAAGAGTCTGCTCTTATTGGCCTGACTAATGAGGCCAAGGAATCCAGCATCAGCTTGACCATCACGCCTCAGGGTAGTTATGAGCTTATTGCCATGGATGGGGAAGAAGCTCATACCGAAGAGAGCTTTTCATTACTCTCCCGTAAAGCCCAAGACAAGCTCGAAATAAGTATCACAGATCTTGAATCTAAGCTTCGCGTTATTGTCAGAAAATTCACCGTCTGGGAAGAGGAATATACCGATAAGCAACAGAAGCAAGATGAAGTGGTAGCGAAGGATGTACTATCTCACCTAACTGATAAGTTAAAAGAGAAGTACGGCAACATTCCTGTGATGAAGAACTACCTTTGCGACATGCACAAGGATATTTTAGATAACTTAGATCTTTTTCTTGAAGAGAATGAGGAGCAACTGGCGCTCTCTTATGCTTCATTAGATAAAAAGATGCCCCGTCGTTATCAAGTTAATGTGCTCATTCATCAAGAAGCAGGCAAAATGCCTATTGTGATTGAAGAGACGCCTAATTATCACAGCATCTTTGGCTACATTGAGAATGCGACATTCAAGGGCACTATATTTTCTGATTTTTCACTGATCCGCCCAGGTAGCTTGCATAGGGCCAATGGTGGCGTGTTAATGATTGATGCGGCTAAAGTGCTTGAGCAACCCTATGTATGGGACGGACTTAAACGCGCCCTACGCTCTCGCAAACTCAGTTTAAGCTCTCTGGAGAGGGAGGTTACACTATCAGGTACCATTTCTCTCGATCCTGAAGCGATCCCTCTAGATGTGAAGATCATTCTATTTGGTGATTATCAGACCTATCAACTGCTTCAACATTACGATCCAGAATTCGGTGAGCTATTTCGTGTCACTGCTGACTTTGAAGATGAGATGCCAAGAACAGATAAATCTGAGGCACAATATGCACAATTTATCTCGAGCATCGTGCACGACAATAAAATGCTGCATTGCGACAGGAATGCCATAAAGCGGATCATCGAGTTCAGTTCTCGTCAAGCTGACGACCAGAATAAACTCTCTTTGCACTCTGCCGATATCGCGAATCTGCTGCGAGAGTCTAATTATTGTGCGCGAGCAGCGAATGCCAATATGATCCGCGCCAGCCACGTAGAACTGGCTCTGCATAATCATGAGTTGCGTGTGTGCCGTCTAAAAGACAATGTCATGCAGAGTTTTATCAATGGCACCACCTTGATCAGCACTCAAGATCATGTGGTAGGTCAAGTCAACGCGCTCTCGGTCATTAGCACCTCAAATCATCAATTTGGCGCTCCTAATCGCATCACAGCAACGACAGCATTTGGTGAAGGCAAAGTGTTTGATATAGAACGTAAGGTCGATTTAGGGGGCAGTTTACACTCTAAAGGCGTGATGATTCTATCGGCTTACCTTGCATCAATATTGGGCAAAACTGCTAAAATCCCACTGACGACCCATATCACCTTTGAACAATCCTATGGCGGTGTTGATGGTGACAGTGCGACGATGGCTGAGTTGTGCGCGATAATGTCAGCGTTCTCCGAACTGCCAATCAGGCAAGATGTGGCTATTACAGGCTCCATGAATCAGCTCGGTGAAGCTCAGCCTATTGGTGGCGTCAACGAGAAGATCGAAGGTTTCTTCGACGTATGTACCATCAAGGGACGTACATCGACTCAAGGTGTTATCATTCCTAAATCAAATGTACAGAACCTCATGCTTCGCAGCGACATTGTCGACGCGGTAAAGAAAGGTCAGTTCAACATTTGGGCTATCGAACATGTTACCCAAGCCATTGAAATATTAACGGGGTTCAGTGCCGGACTTAACTCTAGTATGAATCCGAATATTAATGGCGAAATGAACATCGCTCAGGTAGATCACCCAAGTGATTCAATCTTTGGTATGGCGCAATCTCGTTTAAATCTGTTACGTTTAGACAAGCCTTCGCAACTTGAAGAGTGTAAGCATTAATAGAATTTCTTTGTATCTTTGTATCTTTGGTATGAACCTAACCCTCGTTTAAACCTGTTGCGTTTAGACAAGCCTTCACAACTTGAAGAGTGTAAGCATTGAAACAAAAAAGGCCGAAACAGTACTGTTTCGGCCTTCCTATTAACATTTAAGTTTTAGCGTTTAAATTTACGCTAGCGCATCTTGCAACTGAGGCACGATCTGCTTTTTACGGCTCAATACACCGTCAAGCCACACTCTGTCATTCTCACATACTACGCCATAAGCACGTTCAATTAGGTCTGCATCATCGGTGATGACCAATAGCTCCGAACCCTCTTTCATGATATCTGTGAGCAGTAAAATGACACTGTGGTGCCCGCCTTCGGCTTTTAATGCAATGATATCAGCTGCAAGTTCGGCTTTGATTTCATCAAATACAGACAGGTCGATCACTTCAAGTTGACCTATACCTATTTTATTGCCATTCATGTTGAAATCTTTAAAGTCACGCATAACAAGATCGCGAGCTGGTGTGCCTTCAACAGCAGACTTAACCTTGAACATGTCCATGCCAAGTTCTTTAAAGTCTTCGATACCTGCTATATCAGCCAAAGCTTCAACACACTTGATATCGGCAGTGGTACAAGTTGGAGATTTGAAGATCACTGTGTCACTTAAGATCGCACACATCATAATGCCAGCGATATCTTTAGGGATGGCCACATTGTGAAAGTCATACATCATTTTGATAATGGTATTACTACAGCCAACAGGGCGGATCCAACACTCAAGTGGCGTCGATGTGGTCAAGTCACCCAATTTATGGTGATCAACAATACCGACTATCGTTGCTTCGGCAATATCATCCGGTGCTTGAGTTAACTCAGAGTGATCGACAATAAACACCTCTTCACCGGCATAGCTTGTTTTAAACTCTGGCGCTTCGAAGCCAAATTTTCCTAAAATAAACGCTGTTTCAGGCGATAGTTCACCTAAACGAGCCGCAGTCGATGCCTCACCGATCTGATTTCTCAGGTAAGCAAGTGCAATTGCACCACAAATTGAATCTGAATCTGGGATCTTATGGCCCACAACATAAACTGACATTGATAACTCTCCTATTATTCCCCTTATTCTACCAAATTCATTTGATTTGAAAAACGATTAACTAAACTAAGTCATCACTTGGGACTCTATTTGACCTAGATAATTGAAAAAGATTGCCAGTATAAAGATTACTGCTACACTACAACTGTATACTTATACAGTAACTGATAGAAATACTACTCATGAAATTGATCTCTATCTCAGCCTGCGCCGGGCTCACCGGCTTCGAAAGTCCTGCAGCGGACTATAAGCAACTCGGTTTAAGTTTAGACGAACTGCTAATAGAACATCCAAGTGCAACCTTTATTGCCCAAGCTAGTGGCAGTTCGATGCAAAACGTAGGGATTTTTGATGGTGATATTTTGATTGTGGACAGGCATATCACTATGATGGATCAAGATGTCATTGTTGCAAATTATAACGGGTGTTTTGTCTGCAAAATTATTGATATCAAAAGAAGACTATTGCTATCAGCCAATGAAGACCATCAAGCAGTCACCATCCATGAGTACGATCAATTTACCATTGAAGGTGTTGTAGTTAGGTCTGTACGCTGTCACCGCCCAAGTCACTTACTAACAAAATGTAGGCGTTAAATGATGAGAATTCCCATTAAAAATATTGATGCTACATCACTTCCACCACTGGCTACTCCTTTTTATTTCTCTCTATTTCTCCGTTAAGCGAATATCTCACTATGTTTGCACTCGTTGATGCTAACGCCTTTTATTGCAGCGCAGAACAAGTATTTCGGCCAGAATGGAGAGGACGTCCCATTATTGTGCTCTCCAACAATGATGGCATGATTGTGTCGGCTAACCGTTTGGCCCTCGAATCAGGTATTCCTAAATTTGAACCCTATTTTAAGATAAAGACTCAATGTGAACAGTTAGGTATTATCGCCCTTAGTTCCAACTATGAATTATATGCCTCCCTCTCTGCCAGTATGATGGAGGTCATAGGCAGATTTGCTCCTGAGCAACATATTTACAGTATCGATGAGTCCTTCCTTTCATTTGAGCATTGTTATCCCGCTATTCCCTGTTTAATCAAGCATGGACATAAACTGAGACGTACCGTGTGGAAAGAGACTCGCTTGCCCGTCTGCGTAGGAATGGGATCCACACTCACATTAGCTAAGGTTGCCAACCATGCCGCTAAAAAACATCAGGGGTATCACGGCGTATGTGTGATCGATAATAGTAACCAAAGAAAAGAGATCTTACTTAAGATGATGCCAGTTGAGGTATGGGGTATTGGACGTCGTCTTGCTAAGCGACTAGATATTATGGGAATTAAAACAGCTTATGCATTGTCACAGATGAAATCTGCCATTGCTAGAAAAAAGTTTAATATTGAAGTAGAGCGAACAATTCGAGAGCTCAATGGTGAGAGCTGCAAAGGGTGGGAGCTGCAAAGGGTGGGATCAAGTCCGTGCCGATAAACAGCAGATCTTCTCAACCCGCAGTGTGGGTAATAGGATCACAGATCTAGACTCGCTACAGCAAGCCTTAAGTAAACACGTGGGGATTGCCACCAGCAAAGCAAGAGCCCAAGGAACGTTATGTTCAGTGCTGACTATTTTTGCCTCAAACTCCCCTTTCGATGCTCATCCAAGCGGATTTAAACACACTCAACGTTTCGCCTATCCCACCAATAACACGGGAGACATCACTCGAGTGGTTAATCGAGTTGCCGCAGAGAAATTTCGTCTAGGAGTGCATTATTACAAGATTGGAATTGGACTCATCGACTTAGTCAATGAGACACAGCGACAGCATGATCTATTTGAGCCTCACACAAACCCTGCCTTGATGAAAGTATACGATGCTGTAAATCAAAGATACGGCTCTGACTCCTTATTTATGGCCGCACAAGGGATCAGTCCTAAGTGGAGTATGAAGCGTCAATACCTGAGCCCTCAGTACACCACCTGCTGGAATGATCTGCCTAAAATTCAATGCAATTGACTAACGTTTTCGACTCCCCGGCAATGCCTTGGGCATAGCATTACAGCAATGGGGCTCATGCTCATCATTATCTTTAATGTTCTGGTCGACAAACTTGTAATACCCCTCTTTTATTTTAGTCCACAGACCATCAGACGTATCTGCGCCATGGGCTTGCAACAGAGTTTCTATCCCCTTTAAATCGCAATGGGTGGCATCATAAGCCATATTCAGTGTCGCCGTCAGTTCATCAAAAGAGACACTCTCAATACCTATTAAGGTGTCAATCTTTGTGATAATGGCTTCTTTATTCTCTTCTGTAACACCTTGCAACTTTAAATGTCTGTTGACTAAATTAATCTCTTTAACACCGGGCCTATGCTCTAAATCATTCATTTTTATCCTTAATCGTCGGCTATCACTCATGTTGTTTAGCTGCTATCAATTCAAATTGAACAGAAGCAAACGCTTGTCTCTACCTTCATAATGCCAGCAATCATTCACATAAAGAACACAAAGCCACACCCAAATAGGTGCGTATTGACACAGATCAATAACACGAGATATGGGTAAGTGAATCCATGACATTAACATATTCCTTTTAAACCCACTTTCTGCACTCATAAAATAAAAAATACCTATGTATCAAATAGTCACCTGTTAGTTTTCTGAATCTATTTTATGAAGTAAGCGACATATATTTTTACACAATGAGTGGGTAACATTCACTCAGATCATTTAACATAACTAAAAGGAAACTCTTTAGCCAAATAAAACTAAGACATTTATTGTACCTAATAAATTTACCATAATTATAAAATCCTAGATTCAACAAGAGGAAGTGTGTGTGGCTACCAAAAAACAAATAATTCTCCCTATTGCCGTATTACTTGTAGGGCTAGGTGGATTCGCAGCTCTTTCTGTAATGAAAAAACCACCAGAAGAGAAAGCTGAAGTTGATAATACGCCACTCGTTGCAATAAAAAAGATTGAAATGAAGCCCATGATCTTCTCCGTCGGTTCATATGGTGTCGTCAAAGCCAAATATGAAACTGAGCTGGTTTCTCAAGTCTATGGTGAGATTGTATTCTTATCAAATACCTTTGTTCGTGGTGGATTCGTAAAAAAAGGCGATATTCTAGCAAAAATCGATCCCAGTGATTATGACGCAGATCTTATCGATGCAGAGGCCAGTTTAGCATCAGCCCGCGCGGCCTTAGTTCAGGAGAGAGCCTTTGGTAAAGTCGCTGAAGAGGAGTGGAAGCGCATTAAAGATGGCGTACCGACAGAGTTAAGCCTACGTAAACCACAATTGGCCCATGAAATTGCTAAACTCAACTCCTCTGAAGCAGGATTAAAGCGTGCGCTGCGTAATGTAGAGCGCACCATCATTAAGGCCCCTTTTGATGCTTTGATTGAAAGCAGAAACATTGGATTAGGCTCCTACGTTAGCCAAGCCACCGTTGTAGGCAAACTGTTAAGTACCGCTGAAGCCGAGATCCGCTTGCCTTTGGCTGATAAAGAGATCCAATACCTGAGCAATAAAGGCAAAGACGCCAATGTTGAACTCATTGCCGATTTTGGAGGCAAAAAACAGCAGTGGTTTGGTAAAATTGTTCGCAGCGAGGGGGTTATCGACAGTCGCAGTCGTATGACTTATTTAGTGGCTGAGGTTATTGACCCTTATGGCCTTAAAACCGATAAAAATGAATTACGATATGGCACTTATGTTACCGCCAATATTGCCGGTAACAACGCAGGTAATGTGACCGTTTTACCTAGACATTTAGTCATCAACGGCACCATTGCAATATTAGATGAAGATAAGAAACTTAGGTACAAACCCGTCAATGTGATCCGTCAATTTGGCGCTGAAGTCGTGATTTCAGAAGGATTAGAGCCAGGAATGAAGGTCATAACATCGGCACTCGATTACCCCATTGAAGGTATGCAGCTCGCGCTTCCAGAAGATAAAATACTTCAACATGATGACACCCAAGAGAGTGAAACTCAGCTCGCCATGGAAGAGGAGTAATCGATGTCTGAGCCAACCAATAAAAGCCAAACATCAAAATTACCACAAGAGGACGTAAACTCGGGGATCATAGCTTGGTTTGCCCGCAATAGTGTTGCGGCAAACCTATTAATGCTCATCATTATCCTAGGTGGACTACTCACAGCCGATACCATACGTAAACAATTTTTCCCTCAGATAGAGATCAATTGGGTCGAGTTTAATGCCTTCTACCCAGGCGCAGCACCACAGGAAGTCGAAGAGGGGATCACGATTAAGGTCGAAGAAGCACTTGAGAGTGTTCAAGGTCTTAAACGGGTGATCACCTACTCTAACCGAAATTCAGCATCAGGTTTTTTTCGAATAGAAGACTCCTACGACCCACAAGTGGTGCTCGATGAGATCAAATCAGAAATCGATTCCATCTCCAGCTTCCCTGATGGCATGGAACGGCCTAAAGTTGAACGAATAAAACTACGTCAAGAAGTGCTCTATATGAGCCTTTATGGTGATATGACCCCAAGGCAGCTTAAAGAGTTAGGTGAAAAAATCCACGATGAGTTAATGCAGCTTCCTCTTGTTAATATCACCGATTTCTATGGCGGCCTGGATTATGAGATTGCTATTGAGGTCAGCAAAGACAGATTGCGAGAGTTTGGGCTTAGCTTTAATGATGTTGCCAAAGCTGTGCGCGGCTTTTCACGTAACATGTCAGCTGGTCAAATCCGTGCAGAGAACGGTTACATTAATTTGCGAGTTCAAAATCAGGCTTACGTCGGTTATGAGTTTGAAAACCTGCCTTTAATCACGCTCGAAGATGGCACCAATGTGCTGTTAGGTGATATTGCGACTGTGATTGATGGTTTTCAAGAGGGCATTCAATACTCTAAATTTAACGGTAAAAACTCAGTAACCTTCTTTATCGGTGCAGCAAACGATCAAAGCATGACAGATGTTGCCGATATCGTTAAAGAGTACGTTGCTAAAAAACAAGACGTGTTACCTGAAGGGCTAAAGCTTGAGACTTGGGTTGACATGACCTACTACCTAGAAGGTCGTCTAGATCTCATGTTAGACAGCATGAAAACTGGTGCCATTTTAGTTTTTTTCATGTTGGCACTCTTTCTGCGCGTTCGCTTAGCATTTTGGGTCATGATGGGCTTACCAGTTTGTTTTCTTGGTGCACTGTTATTTATGCCAATGTCGATGATTGATGTCACCGTGAATGTGATCAGCTTATTTGCCTTTATTTTAGTACTGGGTATCGTGGTCGATGACGCGATAGTTATGGGAGAAAGCGCCCATAACGAATGCGATAAAAATGGCCAAAGCCTAGATAATGTCATACGAGGCGTAAAGCGCGTCGCCATGCCAGCAACCTTTGGTGTACTCACCACCATCGCTGCATTTCTACCACTGACAATGGATGATGGCCCCTCCTCCGCCTTTGGTAAAGCGATAGGCTACATTGTGATTTTATGCCTTATCTTCTCTTTGGTTGAGTCAAAACTCATCCTGCCTGCGCACTTGGCTAGAATGAAGCAAAAAACCATCGTCAAACCCGGTTCAAGGAATCCCTTAGATTGGCTCCGAAATGGAGTGAACTTTGTTCAAGATAGAGTTGATACTGGACTTAAATATTTCATTCTGAATATCTATCGTCCAGCACTGACTAAAGCCGTAGAGTATCGTTATACCACCATCATGGTTTTCATCAGCTTTATGCTTATCTGTGCAGGCCTTTATGTGGGGGGGATGATTCGCTATATCGGTCAACCTAAAATCCCCCATGATTTCCCGCGTATCTCCTTCGAAATGAATGTTGATGCTTCAGAAAAAGCTACGCTTGCTGCAGCTCTTGCTATCGAGAAAGCAGTATATGATGTGGATAAAAAGCTCGAACAACAATATGGCCAAGGTATGGTTTCAGATATGCAAGTCGATCTCGAAGGCCGTACCTCGGCGAAAGTAATGACCAAGCTGGTGGATCCAGAGATTAGACCTCTTGATACTTTCGCATTGGCAGAGCTTTGGCGTCAGGCTATGCCCTTAATCCCGGGAATGAAATCATTCGAAGTTAGAGATAACCTCTTTGGTGGCGGCCGTGATGATGGGGATATCAGCTTCAGATTAGAAGGTAAGGACGAAAAGCAACTTATTGCCGCATCAAATGAATTAAAAGCGAAGCTTAACAGCCTTAAAGGTGTAGGGGATGTCAACGATAGCCGCCAGTCCAGTGCCAAAGAAGTACAGTTTAAGCTTAAACCACAAGCTTATGGTTTAGGGTTAACCTTAGCCGACATTGCCTCTCAAGTCGGTAATAGCTTCTACGGGCTTGAGGCACAACGTATTTTGAGAAATGGTGAAGAGATTAAAGTGATGCTCAGATACCCTGAGTCTCAACGAAACTCGATAGCACAAGTCTCTGATGTGCTGATTGTTACCCCACAAGGCGCCGAAGTACCACTATCAGAGGTCGCTAACATCACTGTCACTCAAGGTGTGAATGGTATTCGCCGTGAAAATGGTAACCGTACCATTAACGTCTGGGCCTCGGTCGATGCCGATCAAGCTGAGCCCTTTAAACTCGCTGAAGATATTCGCGATAACTTCATGCCTCAGTTATTGAACAAATACCCGAAAGTGAAGAGTGAGGTTTCTGGCAATATTCAGGAGCAGATGGACAGCGCTAAGACTCAGTTAAGAGATTTCGTTATCTCGCTATTGATCATCTATAGCCTGCTTGCCATTCCGCTTAAGTCATACTCTCAACCCGTGATGATAATGGCGGTGATCCCATTTGGTGTTATAGGCTCAGTATTGGGCCATATGATCATGGGTATCGATCTCAGTGCTTTATCTTTATTCGGTATTATCGCTGCTGCCGGAGTGGTGGTGAATGACTCACTAGTAATGGTTGATTACATTAATAAATCCAGAGAGTCAGGTATTGTGATGAAGACGGCTGTGCTCGAGGCGGGTTGTCGACGCTTTAGGGCTATCATGCTGACATCTCTCACAACCTTTATTGGTTTGATGCCCATCATGACCGAAACCAGTATGCAGGCACAAATGGTGATCCCAATGGCCACCTCCCTCGCCTTCGGCGTACTGTTTGCTACTGTGGTCACCTTGATGCTAATACCTTGTTTGTATCTAGCAATTGAGGACATCAAAAAACTGATTGGCAGTAAATCACGTGTTGATGAATCACTCAACAATAGCTTACAACCTGAACTGATAAAATAACCTTATACAAGGCAGCACCAATGTAGCTCAAGAGTCGAGCGGCATTGGTGCTTTCATCTATACACGCACTAGTAATATGCCCATAAAAATTATAGCTTAATGAACCAAGAGTGATCTCAAACTACCGTTTGCTTTTGTAATCCCAAGCCATCAATACCCAATGTCAACACATCACCTTTTGTTAAATACTTAGGAGGGTTCATTCCTAGACCTACACCTGGAGGAGTACCGGTACTAATAATGTCACCAGACTGAAGGCTCATAAATTGACTGATGTAATGGACTAAATATGGCACTTTATAAACCATGGTGCTGGTGTTGCCTTTTTGCATGCTGTCACCATTTACGTTCAACCAAATACCAAGTTTATCAAAATCTACGATCTCATCCTTAGTGACCAAATAAGGACCTATTGGTCCAAATGTATCGCAACCTTTACCTTTACACCACTGCCCTTGTTTTTCTAATTGAAACCCACGCTCAGATAAGTCATTGATGACACAAAAGTCGGCAACATAACCCATCGCATCTTTTTCAGATACATAACGAGCTTCTTTACCAATAACCACCCCAAGTTCAACTTCCCAATCACTTTTTGTTGAGTTAGGGGGGAGAATAACATCATCATTAGGACCGATTATTGAAGAGGTTGCTTTCATAAAAAGCACAGGTTCTGATGGCACTTCCATACCTGATTCAGCTGCATGATCAGCATAATTAAGCCCGACACAAATCATTTTCCCCACATGAGCAACTGGTGCACCAATCCTTATATTCGCAGAGGCTTCAGGCAGTGAGCTAAGATTCAATTCTTTTAGTTTGTCTAAGCCTCCTGATTCAAAAAAAGCACAGTCAAAATCATTAACATATTCAGAAACGTCTCTTATTATCCCACTATCATCTACAACACCTGGTTTTTCATTTTTAAATTGACCAAAACGAATCAGCTTCATACTTATCTCTTACCTCTTATACATGTTTTTCTAATGAAAAGACTTTATCCATCAATACCCATTGTTGGCCTGGTTTTGCCCATGGAAGAGTTTGTTGCAACCTGGACATCAGTGCTTCCCACTGAGTAACACTCTTGTTTAATTTGTCATTGCGAACTTTGTCTTCAAATGTAAATTGAGAATCAACATCCATGACCATAAAAAGTCGATTGCCACTCAAGTAAATATCCATGTTAATAATCCCGGAATTTTTAATAGAGTGAATGACATCCGGCCAGACATTTCCAACCTTATGGTATGCTTTATACTCCGCAATCAATGCTGGTTCATCTTTCAGATCGAGTAATAAACAATGACGAATTATGCGATGATTAAGCATGATGTATCCTCATCGTTCTGTACCCAAAAATAGACACAAGGATAAAACACACCAGAGGTAGGAAGAATGAAGCTTGAATAGCGGTTAGTAAGTCACTCACCCAATGATCGATAATTATGGCCTGCATCATAGGGAGAAAGGTACCACCAACGATTGCCATAATTAGCCCTGCAGCTGCAAATTTTGCATCATCACCATGAATATTGGTTAAAGCAATGCCATAAATGGTAGGAAACATCAAAGACATACAAGCTGAAATAGCGACTAAGCAGTAAAGTCCATATATGCCATCAATAAAAATAGTCCCTAATGTAAATACTATTGCCGCAAAGGAAAGGCTCATAAGTAATTTGCCTGCACTGATGTATTTAAGTAAAAAAGTACAAACAAATCTACTTAAGCAAAAGATAGCCATTGCAATAATATTGAACTCTTGTGCAACAATTTGTGCTTCTTTCTCTGCCATCCCTTGAGCAACAAAAACCTCAGTCCCATAATGAATAATAAAAGTCCAACACATTATTTGTGCGCCAACATAAAACATCTGGGCGATGACACCTTCTCGATATCGTTTATTATTGAACAATCTAGAAAATATCGTTTTCAAACTAATATCTGAATCGACGGTTTTTGGCGAAGTAGGCATTTTAAACATCAGAATGAAGACAAAAAGTAGCAAGATAACTAAACCAATAAAGATATAAGGTTGGCTCACAATGGACAAATCAGCATGTTTGACAGTATCAAACTCTTCCACTGTCATTAATGCTCTTTCTGTTTTACCACGACCGTCTAAGTTGATAAGAATGAATTGAGAAGCGGTAAACATGCCAATCAATGAGCCTATTGGGTTAAATGCCTGTGCAAGGTTAAGTCTTCTTGTGGCCGTTTCTTGATTGCCCATTGAAAGAATATACGGGTTGGCTGTCGTTTCTAAAAAAAAAAGACCACATGTAATAACAAAGTAAGCGACAAGAAAAGGAAAAAAATCACCAATAACACTCGCCGGAATAAACAGTAAACCTCCGATAGCATATAATGCTAAACCGACTAATATTCCTGCTTTATACGAATATTTACGAATGAAAAGTGCAGCGGGTATCGCCATTGCACCATAACCGCCATAAAAGGTAACTTGTATCCATGTTGCTTCAGTTGCACCGGTCATAAATATCTTTTGGAATGCTGCAACCATTGGGTTGGTAATATCATTTGCAAACCCCCATAGAGCGAAGCAAAATGTGATCAACACGAACGGTACAAGATATTGCCTAGTGACAACGTTCCCAGATAAAATAGGTTGTTTTTCTGAGATATAACTATTCATTTTAATATCCATAGCAACTCCAAACCAACGTATGTTTTAGTTATTTAATGTGACAAATCCGCCATCTATCGGAAAATTACAGCCTGTAATGAAAGCGGATACATCAGAACTTAGATAGGTGATTAACGCTGCAATTTCGGCCACAGTCCCCATTCGACCAATCGGTTGTGATTGAGAAAGCGTATCGAAAATTTCTTGTGGATTATGTGGATAATTTTTTTCGATAAAATTATCCACAAAAGGAGTGTGAACTCTTGCTGGGGATATACAGTTGCAACGAATGCCTTCATTAATATAATCCTTTGCGACTGAATACGTCATCGTTAACACTGCACCTTTTGTCATTGAATAGGCAAAACGTTCAGCAATACCTACTGATGATGCAATAGAAACAAGGTTAACAATCATGCCATATTGCCTCTCTTTCATGGAGCTAATAACAGCATGCATCATGTTATAAACGCCTTTTACGTTGACGTTATAAAGTCGATCTAAATCGGCTTCAGATGTCTGCTCCAAACTGCCAACATATCCAATCCCTGCATTGTTAATTAAGATATCTATTGGCCGTTGTTTAAGAATATTAGCAACCACTCTCTTAGTCTCAATATGATCAGCGATATCACAAATACTTAAGAGAGCATTTCCCCCAGCAACATGGATCAACTCAACTGTCTCTTGAGCCTGCAGTTCATTTAAATCAAGAACAATAATAAAAGTGCCCTCTCGTGACATGCTCAGTGCAGTTTCGCGTCCGATACCACTACCTGCTCCGGTAATTAATGCTGTTCTCCCCAAAAATGTCTTATTCATTATTTAATTCCAAGTTTATAAAAATTATTTGCATTTTTAGACCATATTTGACACTTATTAACCTCGGTTAACGTGTTGATAAATTGATCGGACAGTTGTACCCACTCACTAAACTCAGCTGCGAGGGTCACTACAGGCCAATCACTACCCCACATCAATCGCTCGGCGCCAAAAAGTGCATAAAGAGTTTCAAAATAAGGTTTTAGTTGTGAAAAATGAATAGGCTGTTTGTTCGATATTCTAGCTTCAGTGACTAAACCAGAAATTTCACATAACGCATTAGTTTCATTCGCAATATCACTCATTTTGTTATACCAATCGGAGCAGAGTAATTGACGCGTGAAATCATGGCTGATTTGAGGTTTTGCAGCATGATCAATCACTAGATTTAAATCCGGAAATCGCTTCAACAATAATAATATTGCATCAAGATGAGTTGAATTCACCAGTGCGTCGAAGCACATATCATGTTCTATAAGGTATTCAAAAACAGGAGTGAACCTGTCATCTAAAATCCAATTTGGGTCTGCGATATCCTGCAACATCGGACGAATGCCTTTAAAATACTTACTCCTGCTAAACTGCTTCATGTGTTGAATAACAGCAGGAGAATTCAGATCAACCCAGCCAACGACACCAGTAATAAATTCATTATTTTCAGCTAAAGTAAGCATGAACTCAGTTTCTTCTAACGAAGCAGCGGCTTGAACCAATACGGTATAACCGACATGGCTTTCGCGTAAATGGTGCTCTATATTTACGGGTAAATAATCACGATATAGAATACCCATGGCTGGTGATAACCATTGATAGTCCCCTCTAGACAATTGCCAGAAGTGCTGATGAGAATCCACCCGGAGCATTATGCTTTCTCCGCTCTAACAGGTGCATCAGAGTCTAGCAATTGACGATTTTGTAGTTCTAGCCAAAAATCTACAGGAATATTAAAATTCATATCCTTGACCGTCGATTCAACTCTAGTTGCAGAGCTTAATCCAGGTATGACACAGACAACTGATGGATGAGCCAATGGGAACTGCAATGCCGCAGACGCTAACGGTACATTGTATAAATCACAGACAGCTTCTAATTTCTTAACTCTGTTAATTATATTCTCGGTGGCTGGAGCATAATTGTAATGTGGAATAACGCCTTCTCTACGCGTCCCCGTCGCTAATATACCGGAGTTATAAGGGCCTCCTAGTACAATGGAGCTATTGTCTTTAATACAGCGAGGCATAAATGTCTTTAATGCTTCTTGTTCTAACAAGGTGTAACGCCCTGCAAGCAAAAAACAATTAAAATAGCCATAATCCATTGCTTGTTCACACACCTCATATTCATTAACCCCAAGGCCAATAGCTGAGACTAATCCTTGGGAACGAAGCTCATCCATAGCTTTATAACCACCTTCCATCGCAATTTTAAATAATTGCTGGTGTTTCTCACCGTGCACAACAGCACCAATATCATGCATGTAAATAATATCTATTTTCGACACACAAAGTCGTTGAATACTATCTTCAAATGAACGCATTATTCCGTCATAGGAGTAATCATAAATAGGTTCAAATGGCATAGGTGAGCAAAACCCATATTTGTCTTCAGCTTTGTCACATTGTCTTAATACCCGCCCAACTTTTGTTGATAAGACGATATTATTTGCATCATATTCACGTAAAGCATCACCAACACGGCGCTCACTTAACCCGAAACCGTAATATGGCGCGGTATCAAACATATTGATGCCGCAGTCGTAGGCCTTACGAAGTGCATTGTGGGCATTTGAGTCAGATACTTTATGGTATAGATTGCCAAGTGTTGCGGCACCAAAGCCCAGCTCATTTACCGATAGGTTTGTATTGGCGATTATTTTTTTTCATTTGCAATTCACTTCTAAAATGATGGTGATACTATCTAAATGGGGGACATGCTGGCCCAATTGAATCAAACTTTTTATAAGTTAAAACAAATTCTTGATGACCTAGTGCTTCTGACTTTGTAGGCAAGCCTGATGCAACCTTTTCCACCAGTTGAAAAATCTCATTGCCAACATAATCAACAGATGCAGTACCTTGGATAATTTTCCCTGCATCAATATCCATATCAGCAGATAGCTTTTGATAAGTTTCAGGGTTGGCACAAATTTTAATGACGGGAGAGATTGCTGACCCCACCACAGAACCTCGGCCGGTAGTAAACAAAATGACGTGAGAACCAGAAGCTATTAGTTCAACTATTTCAGCATTATCTACAATATTGGGAAAACCAAACATGGGGTTGCCATCTGGCACCACATCCATTAAATATAGTCCACCTTGCTTGGGTATATCGCCAGGCTTAATCAAACCGTGAATTTTAGACGAGCCAGATTTGGCATATGCGCCCATAGACTTTTCCTCTTGGGTAGTCAGTCCACCTTCTGCATTTCCTGGTGCAAAACTGCCATATCCCATAATGCGATAATAGTTTTCAGCTTTTTCAACTGATGCCATAATTTCTTCACCTAACTCAGGTGTAATAGCTCTATCCGACATAATGTATTCACAGCCTATAAGCTCACCTGTTTCTTCAAAAATACAAGTCGCATTATTCTCAATAAGCTTATCAAAACAACTGCCAACCGCTGGATTTGCACTGATACCGCTGGTGCCGTCAGAACCTCCACAAATTGTTCCAACAACCAATTCGTCCAAATCCATAGAAACGGTCGGTATTTGTAGGTTTCTTGCTAGCATATTTCTAGAATGAGATAAGCCGACTTCAATACTTGACAGTGTTCCACCATTATCTTGAATAACAATCGTTTCCACTTCTCTACCGCTCTCACTAATTGCAGCACTAAGTCGCTCTCGATTAAACCCTTCACACCCAAGCGAAAGTAAAATAACACTGGAGACATTAGGGTGAGTACAGAGTTGAATCATCATTTTCAATGAATACTCATTAGGATAACAACCTGGGAAACCAATCAGTTGCACATCACCACTACCACTTTGACTGACAATAGAACGAGCAACGTGATGAGCGCATTCAACCAAATAGGCGACTAAAACAACATTTCTAATGCCTTTGCGCCCATCAGCTCTTAAAAATGCTCTCATTTAGTTCCCCCTATCTTGCTTTGTCTTGAATGGCTTGAAATATAATCACTTTTCATGTTATGCACATGAATGTGCTCCCCTTTCAAAATAAACTGAGTTGCTGAACCAATTGGCACGCCATATTTCATTACTTTCTCACTTTCATTAATTGAGTATCTAGCAAGCTTATGACCTACATCTATAGGGGAAGATAATGAAATCTCTTCGCCATCAACCTCAATTAAAGTCCCAATATTGAGATGTTTACAACACACTAATACGTTATCAATTTCGTTAAGTAGAACGAGGCGTTTATCAATCATTTTAAATATCCCAACGAGAAAATTGCACAGCAACAAACCTTAAACAGATCACGATAAAACAGCGTTGCTACACCTTGGTTACATATTAGTAACGTATTAAATATAAAACAATATTTAATATAGGGATTTAATTTTCACCCTGTTTTTTATTGTTCAACGAGATAATAAAATCCATTAACAACTGAGTTAAATTTAAAACAAATACAGTTGATACATATAGTTATGTAAGTAAAATTATTAGCTCCTTAGTAATAAGTCGATAACCAATAACAGTGACAAATGAACTACTGCTTAACGTTTACATTGAATATGAGCTTACACACTTAAAACACGCCATGATTTAACACTAATTCGACTGAATCTATATAAATTATCTACATACAAAGGGGGATGTTTAGTGTGTTTTTTGTTCGATGGTTGTGTTATTGTTAGTTTTGCTGGGCAAACAACGTTTACTATACGAACCACCTCTTCGTCGCGTAACATTAACTGTTTAGGCTGAGTTTGCTTTTGTAAAATACACTCTGAAATAAATAGCTCATCTATATCAACTAGATAGCAGAACAGGTGTAAATCTAATCAGATAGAAGGCTTAGAAAATGACAAAAAAAATTCAGTTTATATACTGATCCTGTGACGGATGCTGTTCCAATGTTCCTGATGCGAAATACCACAACAGGGCAACATTTTATATCTAGTAACCCTTATGAAAATTCAACCATTGTTGATTATGTAAACCCCTTCAATCGATATGTTGATGAAGACTGGCATTCACTAGGTGCTTGGACCGAAAGATTTAACGGTGGAACAATTCAACAGGTAGATAAAGGCCTTCTCTTGTTTGATTCAAGCTTTACAACCAATCACCTTTTACAAAATACACTCATTCCAGATGAATACATTGCAAAACTCAATACAAAAATAGATCAATTCGGTAGTAATAACTCTGACGCTCTACTTTTCAGACTAACGAATGATAATGCTACATTAGAACTGAAATTTCGTAATGGAAACCTATACTATCTCAACTCAACCGGCACAAGTGTGACTCTAATCGACACCAATGTTAACTTCAATGAATGGCATGAATATCAAATAGTAACTTCATTTAAGTCATCAACCGGAGAAACTTATGCCGAGTTACTTATCGATGGTAAAGCGCTAGTTAATAATGCTGGTGAATCTAAGAGAGTTAGGTTCCTCCTCCCCCCACCGACATCAGAAAACAGAGTCCTCTTCTTTGTTAGAGGCAAAGAGGATCAAGTTAAAACATTGCTCGGAAAAATCATTGTTGAAGACCTATATTATTCTGCTCTCAACGAACAAAAACAATACAAGCCATATGATGGGGCTACAGATTATATAGGCCTCATGGGATACGCAATGCCTGAGGACCATAGTTCAGAGACATTAAGATATATCAACTTAAGTGATGTGTTAAATGACAAAAGCTATTATCTTAATCCCAACAACCTCAATTTAAATGTGCTAGAAGATAATGGTAATTAATTAAGGTATGAAGAAAACCTTGTTTGTGGTGACTGATAATGATGACAAAAGTATTATCGATGCTTTTAACTTACAACGTAAACTTCAACTGCATATATGTTTATCTGATACCGTGAATTCGAGTAAGATTTTTTGCAATAAACTAACTTGAGGTAAATGGAATACAGATCCAAGATACAATAATGTGCCTGAAATCTTGAGCAAAGCACATTGTGAATGTTTATAACTGGCCTGAATAAGACAAACTAATACTTGAGAGCTTTTCTGCCGCTGATTTTATAAGTACTTTTGCTTCAGAAATACTTGGAGATTGCTTGTTACCTTTTAGAAATGGCACTGTGATCGTTGCAATGACACTTTTGGTCCCACCTAAAAATATTGGAAATGAAATATCTTCCAGGCTTTGAATAATTGGACTTTTAATTCTTGCAAATCCCTGTGCTCTTATCTCTTCCAAAGATGCTAACAACTGTTCTTCATCGAATTTATTATCTAGAGCACGTAAATCCTCTATCGACTTATTTAACGATTTCTCACTTTTCCAGGCGAGCAGAACATGACCGGAACCCGACTCATTCAAAAACAAATGGTGGCCTAAATGCACGGAGAACCCTACGCTACTTGGGTTGTCTAACTTGGCAATGACAACCATTCGATTTTGGCTTTCTACGGCAATATGACACGATTGTAAAATTTCAGCGGATAATTCGCGCATAATGGGGTATGCGACTTCAACCAATGTGCCGTTTGGTGGCACTCTTAACCCAAGATCGAATAATCGATTTGTAATGTGGAAAAAGTCAGAGCCTTCATTTTTTGCTAAATACCCCATTTTTTCTAACGCTGCGAGCATACGGAACAGCTCACTTTTAGAGCGCTTTAATGTAGTTGATATTTGTGCTAATGACATTGGCTTTTGCTCTTCTGCGAGCAATTCCAATATCTCAAATCCTTTTTCTAACGCAGGTGCAGAGTATTCTCTTTTTTTGCTGATTTCCATTTGATACCTGATTCTTTTCAATAAACAAATTTTTAATCTGTTAAGCTTGATGCACGCTCCAATCCGTTTCACTTTATCATATTTAGTCTATTTCCAATCAAGAAATTACAATTTATAAGATAAAGCACTTCATTAGTGCGTAAAACAATACTGACCTCATGAAAATAGTAATCACTAATTGCAATCATCCTCTAAACACTTTCCATGCCGTTCGTTTCTTAAGCGTTGAACATTAAGAGCTAAACAATCGATTTACAATTCATTGTATAAGCAAACACACTGCATTATTTCACATAAAAAACATCGCTTCACCTGTAAATCATGTCAAGTGTGGTAATAATTAATCAATTGTTAATGAGAGGTTACCTTGCGTCTACAGGTAAATGCTCATCTCCCCTATATGGAATCTATTATAATGAGAAAGGCATTTAATCTAACCTTCATTTTGTTTATGGTTTTTTTCTCAACTTTAGTTATGGCAAAAGAGAGAAAACCAAACATTATTATCATCATGACAGATGACCAAGGTTACGGAGATTTAGGACATAACTTCAACCCAGTGGTAAAGACACCCAATATCGATCAACTAGCCAGTGAAAGTATACGATTTACCAATTTCCATATGGATCCAACATGCTCACCTAGCCGCTCCTCACTGCTGACAGGTAAATACTCCATGCGTGCAGGTGTTTGGCATACTATTATGGGACGTTCATTACTGCCAACTCAGCACACAACACTGCCAGAAGCATTACAATCTGCAGGTTATAAAACGGCCATTTTTTGAAAGTGGCACTTAGGCGACAATTATCCCTTTAGGCCGGAAGACCAAGGTTTTGATGAAACATTAATTCATGGTGGAGGTGGAGTTGGTCAAACACCAGACTATTGGGGCAATACTCAGTTTAGTGATACTTACTTCAGAAATGGTCAGCCAGAGAAATTCAGTGAATACGCAACCAATGTATGGTTTGATGAAGCAACTAAGTTCATTGAAGATAATAAAGAAAAACCTTTTTTTGCATATATATCAACCAACGCTCCCCATAGACCATGGCGTGCCCCTAAAGAATATATTCAACCATATCTAGATCTTGGATTACCTAAAAAGCTCGCATTGTTCTATGCAATGATAACTCATCTTGATTCTCGAATTTTACATTTACGTGAAACGCTTCAACAGCTCGATATTGCAGACAATACCTTATTAATATTTACAACCGATAACGGTTCTTCAATGAAATCTAGCTACGACAATATCTTTGGGAAAGAAGATATTGAAGATTTTATTGATAACCTTAACCTCGATCTTAATTCAAAAACTTGGGATTTTAATGCTGGAATGAAAGGATTTAAAGCTTCAGTTTATGAAGGGGGTCATCGTGTCCCATTATTAATGCATTGGCCTAAAGTAAAATTGTTCCAGCCTAGGGATATCGATACGTTAACGGCTCATTTCGATTTAATGCCCACAATACTTGATATTGCTAAGGTGCCATTACCCAAAGGACAAGATGGTCAAAGCTTGTTACCTATTTTAAAGGGTGAAAAAACCTCCCCTTCTCGCACACTTTTTATAACCAATCAACGCGTAGATATTCCCTCACCAGAGCGGCCCAGTGTAGTCATGACCCAGCAATGGCGATATGTATTACATGAACAGAAAAATAAAATAGAATTATTCGACATTTTAAAAGATCCACAACAGTTACAAGATGTGAAGTCACAACATCCAGCAGTGGTAAAACAATTACATGGTGACTTTGAACGTTGGTGGAAATATGTGACTTCAGAAGGCTTTGAACGTCAGAGAATTATCATTGGCAGTCACCATGAAAACCCTTCTAGACTTACTAGTATGGATTGGATGGAAGCGACATCCGAAATAGAAGTTCCATGGTTTCCAGGCTTTCAAAGACCTCAAGATGATTATCAAAATTCAAGTTGGATGGGACGCATGAGTGATATCAAACCTTTACCATGGTATTTATCGGTCAAACAATCAGATGAATACACTATCACTCTTTACTTGCAAGATATTGCGGCTTCAAAGCCGATTGAACGTCAATATGCATTCCTTGAACTTAATGGGAAACGGTCGGTAATGGACATAAACAAACTGGCAAACGGTGTTAGCTTTACTCACCAACTTAAACAAGGGGAGTTACGGCTAAAGGCATGGTTTGCTAATGACTTACAAGGTAAAAACAATATTTTGCCGGCATTTTACGCTTATAGTAGAGAGAGAATATAAATGAGAAAAATATTTATAGTATTGATGGCATGCTGGCTGAGCTTTTTCGCTAACGCTACACAAAAAGTTAATGAATCTATGGATGAGCTTTGGGGAGAGCATTCAGTAAAACAAAAAAATATTGGCCAAAAAGGTGATTGGTTTAAACAATCAAAATATGCAATGTTTGTACATTGGGGCCTCTATTCAATACCTGCAGGCCAATGGAAAGGAAAAAATTATTACGGAATTACTGAATGGCTAATGTCCCCAAGAGTTGCAAATATCGATAAGGTTGAATATGCAAAACTAGCTGATAAGTTCAATCCTACGGATTTTGACGCACAAGCCTTGGTACAGCTAGCTGTTGATGCTGGAATGAAGTATATAGTCATAACAGCTAAACATCATGATGGTTTTGCCATGTATGATTCAGCCGTTAGCGATTATAATATTGTTAAAGCAACACCTTACAAACGAGATCCTTTAAAGGCTCTTGCTAAAGCTTGTAAAGAGGCAGGCATTGGATTTGGGCTATATTACTCTCAATACCAAGACTGGTACGAGCAAGGAAGTGCGGGTATTGCTTGGGATGACTCAAAACAAATATACAGTTTTGACGAATACTTTGAACGAAAGGCTCTTCCTCAAATTAAAGAACTGATGACAAACTACGGTTCTATCGCTTTAATCTGGTTTGATACTCCTGGCCCTATGGGTGATAAATATTCTAAAGAAATTGTTGAAACCGTGAAGGAATTACAACCTAACACATTGATTAATAGTCGTATTGGTAACGGATATGGAGATTACTCATCATTAGGCGATACACATATTGCTACAACCAATCATACTGGCTTGTGGGAAACAGTCGATACTACGAATAACTCATGGGGCTATGCTTGGTACGATCAAAACTTTAAAAGTGCTAAAAAGATCGCGAGTAACTTAGTCACTACGATCGCTCGTGGCGGTAATTACATGCTCAATGTAGGCCCAACAGGAAAAGGGGTCGTGCCAACAACAGCAGACAATCAATTAAGACTTGCAGGTCAATGGATTGCCCAAAATAAAGAGGCTATTTATGGTGCTTCAGCTTCCCCTTGGAAAAGAGCTCTCCCATGGGGTGATGTAACAGTAAAAGATAATCAGCTTTATTTACATGTTATTCGTTGGCCTGAAACTGGAGTGATCAGTTTACCAGGGTTAGAAAATAGAGTTAACTCTGCTTATAAACTCAATACTGACGAGAAAATTGAATTTATTCAAACTAATGATAAGTGGATAGATTTTGTTTTACCAAACCATTCAAAAAAGCAATTAATCACGATTATCAAAGTCACAATCGACGGCAGTCTTGATGTCGATAGCAAGATCAAAATTAATCATACTGGTTCCGATATGCTGTTCGCTGAATTTGCAGCGTGCAAAGGTTGTGAGTTCAAAGAAGTACGCTGGATGGAAAAATTTGGCGAATGGGTTTATGCCCCAAGTTTAGTTAATTGGCAAGACAATAGTGAAGCCAGTTGGAAAATTGATGTCAGACGCAAAGGGCAATACTACATCGATTTAGAGTATCCGGCTGATGAACACGTTGATTACAGCGAGTGGATGCTGACTGCTGGACAAACCTCATTGATTATGCAAGCACCAGTGTCTGAGGTTAAGGCTGGTGGAATTAAATTACACACTATAAAATTAACCCCAATTACAGATTAGTATCTGTCAATGTGCAAAACCCAACAAGCACTTAACTTGTTGGGTTCTCTACTGCTATCTCTAAATCAATTTACGCTACACCCACAATATCCATTCTGATGAGATGAGTTCTTCAAACTTTTTGATACCTCCCCAACTCAAACTTGGCCACGTTAAGCAAAAAACCATTTAACCACCAATAAATCGGTTCAAAAACATCTGAATAATATCCTTATTATCAAGCAACTAAGAACCCATGTTTAAAAAAGTTAATCTTTTGTTAATTAAACCTAGGGCTAAGCACTATTCCAAAAAATGATTTACAGGGGGAAGTTAAAATGATCAAAAGTAAATGCCTTAAGAGCAAGCTATCGATAGCCATATCGACAGCGCTAATAACAGCAAGTTTAACGACGACTACAACTTTGCATGCCGAAGAGAAGAAAAAAGAAAAGCCAAACAATAAAGAGTCTATTGAAGTAATCGTAGTAAAAGGAAGCATTGCTGCTAGTTATGAAGGGGCTATTGGTATAAAACGATTAGCAGACACTATAGTCGATGCGATTACAACAGAAGATATAGGCCAATTTGCTGACGACAGTATTGCAGGTGCTATTAAGCGTATGCCAGGTGTTCAAATTGAAACAGATCCAGCTGGGACTGATGGCGACAGAGTATCGATTCGTGGTTTAGGACCTCAGTTTGTCAACTCTACTATCAATGGTAGAACACTTCTGTCATCAGGCAATGAAGCTCAAGGTTTACGAAAGATGAACTTCAATGTATTCCCTGCAAGCATCTTAAGTGGTGTCAGAGTTGTCAAAGGACAAACAGCAACTCGCCCTGAAAGTGGTTTGGCTGGACAAGTAAACTTACTCACTATCAAACCATTAGATTTAAAACAATTGCATAGCAAAAACTACTTTGGTTCCATTTCTTATAAAGCTGAATATCATGATTTAGACAGCGATAAAGGTGCAGTTTAGACGGTGTTTTTGCGTGGAGAAATGATGCAAAAACATTAGGCATGTATGCAGGAGCTGTGAGTGCGGATTCCGATTTAACTTACGAACAGTCTGGACAAAGGTTATACACAAGGAACTTAAGAGTCGACAATGATGGCGATGTCGTTCAAGACGAGTTGATTAAAGGGGTAACTGTACCTAATTCCAGTACCAACCGCCCTATTAAGAATAATAAATCACGCACCGCTTATAGTGCTGGCATACAGTGGCAACCAGATGACAGTATAGATTTAGTCTGGGATATTACATCAACAACTTATGATAACTCATCCCAAAGACATAATGGCCAACTAATAACTAACCCTATATGGGGGCGAACTGTTTTTGATAAAGATGCGATTGAAATAGACGACAATAATGTGCTTCGTTATGCTGATTTTGGCAAAACAACGGGGGGTGGAGGAATATTAAGCCGAGTTCAGGATATGCGATTCAATAATGATACTGCCAATTTAATTACAGGTATCAATTTAGACTGGGCGCTAGATAACCTAACAACAAACTTCGATATTTATTATTCAACCGTCGACTACTCTCAAGATTTAAGATTCCCAATTTTTAATCGTGTACTGAATAAAAACAATGTCGTTTACAATAGTACTGGTAACCTTCCAACGTTCACCACTGGTGATGACAGACTAGACCCATCAGGTTATAGGTATTTATTCAGTAATATTCGAGAAATAGAACTCGATGGCGAAAATTATGGCTCAACATTAAAGTTTAATTATTTATTAGATACTAATTGGTTGTCATCATTCGATGTTGGTTTCCATTATGAAAAAACTGATTTAGACTCAAAACGTTCAACAGTCAATCGGTTAGCGAATCCTAGTATGGCAGATGAAATTGTTGATTTAGCATTAACAGGTGAATTAACAGACGGTGAATTTCTCTCTGGCCATGACTACTCCCCTGGAACATGGTTAATCTCAGATTTTGATACTATTGGTGAATTAGACCCAAGAGTATTAACCACAGGTATAGATAATCTAGGTGTTGACTATTCAGCATCCCATGAAAGTACTGAACAAATTGTTGCCGCTTTCGGTCAGCTTAATATAGATGTATATTTTTCAGACATGCAACTCACTGGTAATTTAGGCGTTCGAGCTGTATATACGAAAAATGAAGCAACTGCCGGTACCTTAAGCAATGATCCAGCCGTCGAATTAAATACCATCTCTAATGATTATTGGGAATATCTTCCAAGTTTAAACTTAAATTTAGGAATGACTGAGTCTACAGCACTTCGTTTAGGTGTTTCGAAAACATTATCACATCCCGAATACAGTGACATGGCTCCAATAATCCGTATCAACATCCCCAATTGTGAACCAAACGATACAGCAGAAGATTGTAAGGGTACAGGCAAGTCAGGTAATCCCGACTTAGAACCGATGACAGCTTGGAACTATGATTTAACGTTTGAATACTATAATGAAACTGATGGTTCAGCAGTCGTAAGTTTATTCTACAAGAGCCTTAAAAACTTTATTATTGACGATATTGTTTTTGATCAAACCATCATAGATCAACCCGAAGATATTTTATTTGATGTAACCAAACCCGTTAACTTTTCAAATGGAGAAGTTAAAGGGTATGAAATCGGTTTTTATCAGCCTTTTGATAAATTAATTCCCGCTTTGGCTGGCTTTGGTATGAGCACTAACTATACCTATGTTGATAGTAGCTTTGATGAAGATGTTGGTAACTCAGGTTTCGGATTTCCTGGTACTTCTAAAAATAATCTAAATTTTGTGGGCTTTTACGAAAATGATGTATTCTCTGCACGTGTTGCATACTTGTTCAGAGATGATTTCTTCAGAAGTTTGGCTGGCCAAGGTTCTCAAACTACTGATGCACGATTTACTGGTGACACACAAAGCTTAGATTTAAACATTAAAATTAAACCGACACAGAGTCTCGTACTTGCACTTAACGCTCGCAATTTGCTAGATGATACTCGTAGAGATCACATTGGAGATGAGGCAAAAATGCTCGATTTTTTCGATGTTGGTAGACATTATTCTATGAGTATTACATACCGATTTTAACTTCTTCCTGTTGTACTAATCCTTCGCTATACCTTTTGGAGCCTCCACTTCAACTGGTATAGCGCTTTTTATTAAGCATTAGAGAACCGATTTAGGCATGAGGGTTAAATTAATTTAATTTTGTATATAACTCAATGCGCTTATAGATTAAAGTTAATCCTATGTTTTAAATAGCCTATATAACTATCCAACGTTCAAATTAAACCAATACTGACGTCTTCTCTGCTTGATAGCTATCTCTCAATCGAAGATATCAAAAAGGTGTAGAGGGGTCGAACAACAGTGAGGGGATCAAAAACTAAAGTAAAACTAAGATACATACTTGAACAAATATCTCAGTAGAAAGGTAGGCTATTATGTTTGCTGTTCTAAACCTAGGCTTATTTTCATAATGAAGTTGATCCCGCAGCCTGGTTCACTTATAAGCGTGATCTCTCCATCTAACTCATCCTCAACTAATTTTTTAATAATAGCCAAACCTAAACCAGAGCCCCCACAGTCAGCTTTGGTTGTATAAAACTTTGTAAATGCATAACTTTGCTGCTCCTCGCTCATACCAATGCCGTTATCCCTATAATATAAAATAAGCCTATCTCCATCAATTGCGGCACTGATGGTGATTTTCCCCTCTTGGCTACCAATAAAGGCATGTAACAGAGAGTTATTAATTAAATTAATGATAATTTGAGACAAAGCCCCTGGATAGCTAGTAACATTGATATCTTTATCAATGTTAAGATTTACTTTATGGGGAGTTCTCTTAAGTCTTGGTTTTATCGTCAACAAGATGTCATTAACATATTCCAGCAGATTAAATTCGATTTTTTTCTGGCTACATTGATCAACCGCAATATGTTTGAAGCCATTCAATAGACTGGTCGCACGTTTAGCATTATTACTGCAAAGGCGTAGTGACTCATCCAACTGAACTAAATATTGGATTAATGTCTCTTCATCTAGCGTTTGCGCTGCGCACTCACTGCGAAGATTTGTAACTTCATTAAGCATAAAATCAACAGATAGGATCATATTTCCGAGGGGAGAAGCCACTTCATGAGTGATCTCAGATACCATGCTGCCTAACTCTGCCATTTTATTGTTTTCTTCTAACAATCGCTGCTCAAGTTTAGACTGATGAATTAGTGATACTTGATTTTTAACTCTAGCAATGACAACATCTTGTTGGATAGGCTTAGTGATATAATCAACTGCACCGACAGAAAAACCTCGGCGTAATTCCTCTGGTTTAGTTTTTCCCGTTACAAAAATCACCGGAATCTGTTGTGTCTGAACATCATTTTTCAGTACTTTACATGTCTGATAACCGTCTAAGCCTGGCATTATAATATCAAGTAATATCAAATCGATAGATTGACTAAATTTCAAATCTGCAAGAAGTTCTATTGCTTCTTCACCGCTTGTAGCACTAAAGGCTTTATAATGTTCTAACTCTACAAAGCAGCTTAATAACTTAATATTAACTCGATTGTCATCAACGATAAGAATTGAAATATCTGTTCCGTCTAGATCCATCATGTCCTCCCGCTAAAAAGCCTCCTAGAGTTCACGACTACCAACAAGGCGCAAAGCTGTTGTCAGTATATGCTTTAACTTTAACTTATAGAGTAGCTAAAAACAGACAAAAAGCATCATTATTGGACTTAGCTTTGATATCAGAAACAGACTCGATCGCACTCCACCATGTTCGTTACGCACTTCCGGTGGTGGACATCAGGTGGATTATGACCCTCGCTATGCTGATCAACTAGGGCGAGCTTATTACTTATTCGCTATAGTTCATCCGCTAGAAGTTACGCCACAGTAATCGCTGGGGTTAAACCCTCTTTATTCTAGCTTTAGATATCACTTTAAAACGAAAGAAGGCTACTCTTTCGAGTAGCCTTTCATCTTAAATATGGCAAAGGGATAGCTGACTTTAAACAATAGGAACCTTAGGGTTCAACAGTTTTGAAACGAAAAAAAGCTACTCTTTCGAGTAGCCTTTCATCTTAAATATGGCGGAGGGATAGGGATTTGAACCCTAGATGGGCTATAAACCCATGCCGGTTTTCAAGACCGGTGCATTCGACCACTCTGCCATCCCTCCGAACGCCGCGAATAATATAGCGACTCGCTTTCTATGTAAAGCACTAATCTACACTTTATACGTAAAAAAGAGCCGACTGATTAAATCACCGCCAAATCAGAGAGATATTGAGCATTAATTGCGGTTCAACTTTTCTTGCTTAAGTGCAATTCGAGCAGGATCTGGTGTAATAAAGTTAGCTTTAACATCCGCCCAAGAGTTGTTAGCTCTTAACTTGTAGCCTGCAAAAACTAAAATGGCACATACAAAGATCCCCCAACCAATGGCAACCTCACCAGATGCAGCCCATAAAGCAACTAGACTAGACGCACCAAAAGCGATACTCATCTGTAAGAAATTCTGTAAGCCAGCCGCTTTAGCTGCATTCTGAGTAAATTCCTGTAAAGCACCATTAACTACAATGGGATAAATAGCACCATTCGCGGCAGCAAGTATAGAAAAAGCAGCCAATAGCGGCAGAATACTTTCTGCTTTAAAGACCAATGAACTCAATACAATTGACAGTACACACAAACCAAAACAAGCAAGCATAATCGTCAGCGTTTTCTCGCTGCCGACTTTACGGATCAAAATCTTACTTGCATAACCACCAACAATAAACATGATAGTCTGTGGTATAAAGCTTAAACCTATCTCTTTTGCCGCATATCCATGCTGTTCCATCACAATGGGCCAAACGGTCAAATAGGCAAAGAATGCACCAGAGCAAGCACCAAATATAATTACGTTACCTAAAAATCGAGTGTTTTGCAGTATACCCCAGTATGAAATAGATGCTGATTTACTCGCTTTGTGATGCAGAGGTTTCTCTTTTGGGACAAACACTAAGGTTAATAGCATAAGAAATGCAGCTAAAACCGTCAGTATTACGAAGATGCTCTGCCAGTTACTAATATCAAGAATGAATGCGCCTAACAAAGGCGCTAACGCTGGAGACAAGGCAACCAAGGGCATAATGTTAGAGAACACATTTTGCGCTTTTACAGCGTCATACTTTTCAATCACGATAGCTTGCCAAATAACACCGGCACTACATGCGCCTAATGCTTGAAAAAAGCGCGCAATATTAAACGAGAGCATAGTGTCACTTGATGTCAACATGAAACTGGCAATTGCAAAAATAGTAAGACCTATTAACAGCGAATTGCGTTTTCCTATCCGCTGAACCAGCGGTCCATAAAGTAATTGACCAATAGCCAGACCCGCGAGGAAAAAAGTTAACGAACTTGCAATCTGAGCTGGTGTAGCCTGCATGGTGTCTTCTATCGCTTTAAAAGCCGGAAGGTACATATCCGTAGCGATGAAACCTAACATACTAAGCAGTGCTAAGTATGTTAGAAAAAAGAAATATTTAGTGTTACTGACTGAATTCATATTAATTTCAATATCTATAAAATGGCTTTAAACTAAGAGGGCGGAGTCTAAATGCTTGCTATATCCTTGTGAAGCGTTTATTTTTGATATGTGTCATCAAAATTTCTCATAGCAAGGAACTACTGGTATGCTTTCTGAACAATCATTACAACTTATCGATATGGTCGCACGGGTTGGGAGTTTCACCGCTGCAGCTAATAAGCTTCATAAAGTACCTTCAGCTGTCAGTTATGCAGTTAAACAGATCGAAGAGGAACTTGGTGCCACATTATTTGAACGCCACCATCGCAGTGTTAGCCTGACGCCAGCGGGCGCACATTTTGTCAAACATGCCAGAGTACTGTTAACCAATATCGCCTTGATGAAAGATGACACTAAGCGTGTGGCCAATGGTTGGCAACCTACCTTGTCCATTGCATTAGACAATATCGTCAGAGCCGATAAAATTAGTGTGCTAATTGCTGATTTTTATCGACATTTTACCAATGTAGAATTAATTATACGCATCGAGGTATTTAACGGTGTATGGGAATCAATTGCCAATGGTCGAAGTGATATCGCGATAGGAGCTACGACAGCGATTCCGGTAGGTGGTGATTATTTCTTCAGAGATATGGGCGAGATAGAATGGGCATTTGTAGTAAGTAAAAAGCATCCATTGGCAGAGGTAGATAGACCTTTAATCGACGATGAGATGCGACACTATCCTTCTATTTGTCTAGAGGACACCTCCCGAGAAATCCCCAAACGTATGACCTGGTTACTAGAAAACCAACGTCGTTTAGTGGTGCCTGATTGGATTAGGGCCATTAACTGCTTCAGAGAAGGACTCGGCATAGGGTATATACCCATGCATTTCGCGGAGTCTTTTATCCGTTCAGGGGCACTGATTTCAAAAGAATTAGAGCGACCGAAAGCGCCGAGCCCTTGTTGTTTAGCTTGGAACGGAGCAAATATGTCACCTGCCATGTCCTGGGTACTGGAGTACCTTGGCGACAGTGATAAGCTCCATAATGATTGGTTTCATTAATCTTTCTGCATCGACGTGTCGCTAGCTATCTCCTACACAATAAAGTGCGTATTATAGGTAATTAATCATAAACGCAGTCTAATTTAAGTTTTGTTTAATATTGAGGGTTATTACACATGAAATATGGAATTAATTACTCGCTTGTGACTTTCCCCCTCTCATAAGCTACTGTATGATTCAATAACTTAACCAAATGCATTTACGGCAGTTAAGCTGGTAAATGGCTTGCGGAACTCTTTGGAGTGAAGCGAATCTAAGTAATATGATTAGAACATCTGCTATAAAGGGTCAATGGAGAACGATATGACACAACAAACAATGTATTCAACTGGCACTTCCACATTGGAAGTGAATAAGCTTCTAAAAAATACTTATATGCTACTTTCGATGACATTAGCTTTCTCTGCAGTTTGTGCAGGTTTAGCAATGGCACTGCAAATTGGTCCTTTTCTCTCTATTGGCATGTCTTTAGGTAGTTTAGTGGTCCTATTTGTTACATTGAGAAAGGCTGAGAGCGCAGCAGGTCTTTTCTGGGTATTCGCATTTACGGGTATGCAAGGTGCATCTTTAGGTTACATTCTTAACCATTATGCTGGCATGGCAAATGGTCCACAGCTTATTATGCAAGCTCTTGGATTAACCTCTGTCATTTTTATCGCCTTATCTGGTTATGCTGTCACGACTAAGAAAGATTTCTCTTTCATGCGAGGCTTTCTTATTGCGGGCCTAGTCATTATGGTTGTGGGCTTGCTTGTAAATATGTTCCTAGGTAATGGAATGATGTTTATGGCCCTTAACGCTGGTATCGCGCTGCTGATGACAGGCTTTATCTTGTATGACACTAGCCGTATTGTAAATGGTGGTGAAACCAACTACATTCGCGCAACGATCTCTTTGTACTTGGACTTCCTAAACCTATTTATGGCGCTATTGCACCTTATGGGTATCGGCGGTAGTGACGATTAATCGCATGTCAGAAATTACTGGCCGCAATACCGATTGATTAAAGCGTAAATAACAATTTTTTCAAACAGCGATTTTCAGTTAGAATAGCTCCTTAGACGGGGCTATTTTTTTACCTTTTAATCAACCTGAGTGACTGTATCTATTCATGAGCAACTTCATCATCCAAGTTAATGGCGCAGCTTACACGGGCTCAGCCAGTTATACTGCCTATCGATTTACTAAGGCGGCATTAGAGCAAGGGCATAAGGTCTCTCGAGTGTTCTTCTATCAAGATGGTGTACTCAATACCAGCTCGTTCAACAGTCCTGCAACTGATGAATTTGACTTAACAAAAGCTTGGGTTGAGCTCAACCATACTTATCAGCTTAAGCTCATAAATTGTGTTTCAGCCGCACTAAGACGTGGTGTAATATCAAAAAATGAAGCCCATGAATACCAAGCACAACATTGGAACATACAAGCCCCCTTTGAAATGGGCGGGCTTGGTGAGTTGGTAACGGGGATTGAAAAAGCAGATAAATTGGTAAGCTTTTGATTATTTAATAACTTAAAGTAAGTTACATAATGTTAATTCAGTAAACTATTAAGAAGCTATAAATGAAAAAGTTGACCATTGTTTTTCGCCGCGCGCCACACGGAACACCCCATGGCAGAGAGGCATTAGATCTTGCTCTATTAAGTGCGAGTTTTGAGCAAGAGGTATCGTTGATCTTTGTCGATGAAGGTGTACTTAATCTCGTTAAAGCACAGCATCCTGAACTTGTTGGTGCAAAAGATTTTATTGCAACCTTTGGTGCCCTCCCCCTTTATGATGTCGATACAGTTCTTGCATGTGAAGCATCGTTACTTGAATACGGTTTAAGCAACACAGAGCTGACCATGAACCTTGATAAAGTAACGCAAGCAGAAATCAAGCAACATTTAGCTGATGCTGATGAGGTTTTAGTATTCTAATGATTTTACACCATATACAGACTTCTCCAGCCCAAGATAATGCCTTAGCTACTTGCCTTCGTTATATCGATAAACAGGACACTGTGTTGCTTTCAGGCAATGGCGTTAATGCCCTGTTACTTAATACTTGGCAACATGCATTAGTTCACACCCGAATATTAGTATTAGAGGAAGATGTAAAAGCGCGAGGTCTTATTGAAAGACTCAGTCAATTTACCTTAATTAGCTACGAGCAATTTGTTCAAGAAACATTAAATCATGAGAAGGTGATTAGCTGGTGACACATATAGAAAATAGCTTCGAATACAATAAAACTCGGATCCAGACAGATCATCAAGGTTACCTGAAAAATGTAACCGATTGGAATGAAGCTATCGCAGAGATAATTGCACAAAAAGAGCAAATAGAACTAACCACAGCTCATTGGGAGGTGATCAACTTCGTACGCAGTTTCTACCTTGAGTTTAAAACGAGTCCAGCGATAAGAGTTTTGGTAAAAGCAATAGGCCTCAAACTTGGTGCAGATAAAGGTAACTCCAAGTACCTTTACACCCTATTTCCTGTCGGACCTGCTAAGCAAGCAACTAAAATCGCAGGTCTACCAAAACCTGCTAAATGCATATAACGTTCAAAAGTGAATAAAAAAACATCAATCATGTGAATGATTGATGTTTGATTTTTATCTCATGGCATTGGTAAAAATAAGTGTTGTTGCTTCACCAAACGTTGCGAACATCAATAATGTCCAGTTGATTGTTTATCTCATAAGATTGGTAAAGATAAGAATTGCAGCTTCACCAAACGTTGCGAACATAATCACACCAAATAAACAGATGACGCCTACATAAGTAAGCCACTGGAAGTAGCGCCTACCAGCATCCATTGCATGTATCCCCAAATCTTATAATACAAATAACCGACGACATTAACTTATTATTGAAAATTTGATCTATTAGTCGTTGATTTATTTGAGCATGTCTCTTTTACCTAGAAATTGATATTAACCAATTATCTCTAAGCCACCCATATAAGGGCGAAGTACTTCTGGAACTGTGATAGTCCCATCTTCATTTTGGTAGTTTTCCAACACTGCGACCAAAGTACGACCAACAGCTAGTCCCGAACCATTGAGAGTGTGCAGTAATGCTGGCTTCTTGGCATCACTAGCCTTATAACGGGCTTGCATACGACGAGCTTGGAAATCTTGCATATTACTGCATGAAGATATCTCTCTGTATGTATTTTGTGCAGGCAACCAGACTTCAATATCAAATGTTTTACTTGAACCAAAACCCATATCACCGGTACACAGGATAACGGTACGGTATGGAAGACCCAGTTTCTCTAACACTTTTTCAGCATGACCTGTTAACTGATCTAAAGCAGCCATTGAATCTTCAGGCTTAACGAGTTGAACAAGCTCGACTTTATCAAATTGGTGTTGACGAATAAGACCACGAGTATCACGCCCATACGAACCCGCTTCACTTCTGAAACAAGGCGTATGAGCCGTTAATTTAACCGGTAACTCAGTTTCATCAATAATGGTGTCACGTGCAAGGTTAGTCAGTGGAACTTCAGCAGTAGGGATAAGGCTAAGACCTTGTCCCTCTTCCGTAGCAGGCTTAGTGTGAAAAAGATCTTCACCAAACTTAGGTAATTGACCCGTTCCCATTAAGCTATCTTCGTTAACTAACAGCGGCACATACGTTTCTGTGTAACCATGTTCAGTGGTGTGCAGATCAAGCATAAATTGGGCTAATGCTCTATGCATCCGCGCAATTTGACCTTTCATGATGATGAAACGAGAACCAGTAATTTTAACTGCCGATTTAAAATCTAATCCGCCTAAGTTCTCACCAAGTTCAACATGATCTTTTACCTCAAAGTTAAATTCTTTGATTGTACCCCAACGACGAACTTCGACGTTCTCGCTTTCATCTTTACCAATGGGGGCAGATACATCTGGAAGATTTGGCACACTCAACGCGATTGAGTTTAATTCTTCTAATAATTGTGCAAGTTCAATTTTCTTGACATCAAGTTGTGAGCCCAAGTCCCCCACTTGAGCCATAATTGGCGCAACGTCTTCACCTTTGGCTTTTGCTTGTCCAAAGGACTTAGAGAATGCATTACGTGTAGCTTGTAGCTCTTCGGTAGTCATCTGCAGTGACTTACGTTTCTCCTCTAGCTTACGGAGACGTTCCACATCTAGAATAAAACCACGGGTAGCTAGGCTTTTTGCCGTCGCTTCTAATTCATTACGCAAAAATTTTGGATCTAACATGTTTTATATTCTTAATAGTTAAATGCGAGAAAAAACCAACTGCTGTCCCAGATAAACCATGAATAAGCACAGGCATAGGTTCAGAGCGATATTAAAAAATGCCTTTAACCAAGCTCCACTTTGTACCAGTAACAAGGTTTCATTGGAAAAAGTTGAAAACGTTGTGAGTGCACCTAATAAACCCACGCCCACGAAGGCTTTTATTTCAGGGCTTACTTCACTTACCTCACCTAAAGCGTAAATCAGACCCATCGAAAACGAGCCAATGATATTAACCAATAGTGTACCAAAAGGAAATGCAGAGCCAAATAGCTGAAGCATGAAAATTGAGAGTAGATAACGAAAAACAGCACCAATCGATCCCCCAAGCGCCACGAATAGAATATTATTCATACCGTTTTCTCTCACTGTCATTATCAAGTTGCAATAATTGCTCTAATTTGGATTTTATACGCTTTTCAAAACCATGCTCCGTCGGATAATAAAAACGACTTCCAGCTAAACTTTCAGGGAAATAGCATTCACCATTGGCATAGGAGTTTGGTTCATCATGGGCGTATCGATACCCTTCACCATACCCAATATCTTTCATGAGTTGAGTCGGTGCATTTCTTAAATGATCAGGCACTGCAACTTGCCCCGTTTCACGGGCTAAGTTACGAGCAGCTTTAAAAGCGGTATACACGGCATTACTTTTAGGTGCACTAGCAAGATAGATTATTGCTTGAGCGATTGCCCGTTCACCTTCTGATGGACCTACTCGATGAAAACATTCCCACGCATTAAGCGCAACAGTCATCGCAACGGGATCGGCATTACCTATATCTTCCGAAGCGATAGCCAATAATCGACGGGCGATATAGAGCGGATCACAACCGCCCTCTAACATTCGGCAAAACCAATACAGCGCAGCATCTGGCGCCGAACCACGGATAGACTTATGTACTGCAGAGATAAGATCGTAGAATTGGTCGCCATTTTTATCGAAACCTGCCAGTTGCTGCCCAGCCACTTCAATGATCATCTGCTCGGTAAAGCTTTCGCCGTCAGCAAGCATGTCACTCATCAATTCAATTAAATTTAGTGCCTTACGGGCATCCCCATCACATACATTGGCCAATTTTAGTGCAACTGGTTCCTGAATGCTTAATTTCCGCTTACCTAAACCCCGCTCTACATCCGTTAACGCCTGATTAATGATAAGCACTATCTCATCGTTAGTGAGTTTCTTAATCAGATAAACCCGTGCTCTTGAAAGAAGTGCATTATTTAGCTCAAATGAGGGATTCTCAGTCGTTGCCCCGATAAAGATAACCGTGCCATCTTCAATAAAAGGCAAGAAAGCATCTTGTTGACTCTTATTGAATCGATGAACCTCATCGACAAACAGTAAGGTGCGTTGTCCACGGGACTCAGCCACATTCTTTGCGTGCTCGATTGCCGTTCGGATCTCTTTAACACCTGATGTCACCGCAGAGATACGTTCTACATGTGCATTCGCATAATTTGCGATCAGTTCAGCTAAACTTGTTTTACCTGTACCTGGTGGCCCCCAAAACAGCATAGAGTGGGCTCGGCCCGCTTCAAGTGCTTTTCTTAATGGTTTACCTTCACCTAGTAAATGAGACTGCCCTATATATTGGGACAGTTCCTCTGGCCGCATACGTGCGGCTAAAGGTCTAAAATCGGGTGCGAAATCGAAGCTAAAACTGGACACTGTAGCCTCTTAGTTAATCAATTTAAGACGTTGATCATCGATATCAACATCTTCAGGAACAGTGAACTTAAACATGGAGAGCTCTGCATCCGCAATTGCTGTTTGTTCTGAAAGCATAAATTGACTGATATTTCCTTGTTGATCTTGCAACACCATTTCAGTCAAGGTCTTATCATCGAAACAGACTTTCACCGACTCAACGCCCGCATCGATACTTTTAGGTTTTATGCTAAAACAGTCATTATTTCTCGTCACTGAATATTGAGACCAAGTCTTTTCATCCCTATGCACTAATAATGCAATTGGAGAAGCGTTGATTGCTTGATTTAGATCCATTACTGAGACCTCTTCAGCAAATGGGTTGTAGATCCAGACATCTTTTCCGTCAGCGACAATAAGCGATTCATCTGGCGCGGTCAGATGCCAATAAAACTGGTTAGGATACGCTAAGGCAAAGATACCACTGCCTTTTTGAATCAACTTGTTGTTAATATCTGTGACCGTTTGCTCAAACTTGGCTTTAAGTGTCGCTACTTCTGCTAATTTAGTCTTAAGCGCAGATGACTCGTCTGCCAGCGCATAATGCGAAGTGAGTAATGGCAAAGTAAGCACAAGTGCTGATAACGTCTTTCTCATATTTATTCCTTTCATCGAATGCTTATCATTGGGGATATTACTCCCTCCTCTACGCAGATCCCAACTTAATGTGAAGCATCTACATTGTGTATACCCATGGACAATTAATAGACTTTCGGTGGCGGTGGGGCCAGTACCTCACGGTTACCATTATGTCCTTGTGAACTGACAACTCCTTGTGATTCCATCTGTTCAATAATGCGTGCAGCCCGATTATAACCTATCTTAAACTTTCGCTGCACACTGGAGATAGAGCCACGACGAGTCTCAGTAACGAAAGCCACAGCTTCATCATAAAGTGCGTCGGTATCGTCATCTGATCCACTGGCTTCTCCAGGCAACAAAACCTGCTCGCCATCAGTGGAACCTTGTAATATGTCATCTATATATTGTGGCTTTCCACGTCGACGCCAATCGGCAACTACTGCGTGTACTTCATGATCGTCAATAAAGGCACCATGAACGCGATTAGGCACTGAAGTGCCTGGTGGAAGATACAACATGTCACCCATACCAAGTAACGCCTCAGCACCCTGTTGATCCAAAATAGTACGCGAGTCGATTCGGCTCGAAACTTGGAACGCCATTCGTGTCGGGATGTTCGCCTTTATTAAACCTGTAATAACATCAACCGAAGGTCGCTGAGTTGCGAGAATTAGATGTATACCAGCAGCACGAGCTTTTTGAGCAATACGTGCAATGAGCTCCTCAACTTTCTTACCGACAATCATCATCATATCGGCAAATTCATCAACAATAACCACGATCGATGGTAATTTATCTAATTCGAGCGCTTCAGCCTCCATGCAGTCTGATGACTTCCACAAAGGATCAAAGATGGGTTCACCAGCAGCTTTTGCCTCTTTTATCTTGGCGTTATAACCTTTAAGGTTTCGAACACCTAACTTCGACATCAATTTATAACGGCGCTCCATCTCACCAACACACCAACGAAGCGAATTGGCCGCTTCCTTCATATCAGTAACCACTTCACATAAGAGATGTGGGATACCTTCATACACAGACAGCTCCAACATTTTTGGATCGATCATGATAAAACGAACGTCATCGGGACCAGATTTGTACAGCAGGCTAGTGATCATCACGTTTACACCCACTGATTTACCAGAGCCTGTCGTACCTGCTACCAATAAGTGCGGCATTTTTCCCAGATCGACAACCACGGGCTTACCCGCAATATCTTGACCTAAGACCATACTTAAATGTGATTCACTTTGAGTAAACTCGTCGCTATCTAAGACATCCCGCATAAAAACAGTTTCACGGAATTTATTAGGCAACTCGATACCTACATAGGCTTTACCCGGTATAACTTCAACCACTCGTACACTTTCAGCGAGCAATGATCGTGCTAAATCCTTTGAAAGACTCGTGATTTTTGATGCTTTAACACCGGGAGCTAATTCAAGCTCAAATCGTGTCACTACAGGCCCAGGGAACACCCCCATCACCTTAGCAATGATGTTGAAATCAGCCAATTTAACTTCAACCAGAGCTGCGACTTGCTCAAGCTCTTCACGGCTAATTGGATTATCTTGCCTGTTTGGTACATCTAATAGCGATATACAAGGCAATGGGGTGATTGGTGTCTTATTCTCTTCCACACTTTGACCTGGGAGTATGACGATCCCATCAACAATTTTCGCTTCTTCTTTTACCTTACACTGTGCAGCTGTGACCGCACCTGTCGATGCTTTCTTTTCAAAATCGATCTCAATATCTTGATTCCCATCCATGTCATTGTGAACAGTGAACGCCACCCCGTCTAATGGTTCTGAGGTGTGAGCATTGTTAGTACTTTGGCTATGGCTAAACTGAGGTTCAGTTCTAATCTCAACAAGCTTATCGATGTGTGATTCTTGGCTGGATGGGTCTAAAATACTAAACCTTGAAGTACTCGCCTTTGGTTCCTCAAATTCATCTTCGTTATGTACATCATATTCATTCTGTTGATTACGCTTTTCTTTAAACTTATCAAATACAGACATGAAGCCGCGAGTATCTTCCGTTTCATCTGTTTTCAGTTTAAATCTAGCCGGCAACCCCCTTAGCAGATTCGCGAGGTAAATAGCGTAAAACCCAGTCAAATCAACTACTGTTAACCAACTGATTCCAGTTAGAAGTGTAAAACCAGCTCCAACAAAACAAAGTAGCAGTAAAGTTGTCCCTAACTTATTGAAATAAGGTAACATTGCATCGCGAATTATATCGCCCGATACTCCACCTGCAGAAAACTCATAGAGATCATTAGCATTCATACTAGCTAGAGCTGCTAAGCTAAAGACCATCAAAAGAAAACCAATTAACCTTAGGCCTACAGAAAAATAATCAATTTCAAGTAGCTTATGTGTTCTCTTAAACAAGAGCCAACCTGTCAAAGCCATAATTATTGGTATGAGATAGGCGGTATAACCAAAAAAATAAAATAATACATCTGCACACCAAGCCCCTACGGCTCCAGTGAGATTTAAAATCTCCCCTTCAAAATGAGACTGACTCCAGCCAGGATCTGAAGAGTGAAAGCTACTTAGGGCTAAAAGTACATAAGTTGCTAACATGCAACAAATAATTAGCCCTCCTTCCAGAAGGCGTTGTACTCCGCTGAGCGTTTTAACACTGTTTGTCTTAGACAAATGAAAACCCATAAAAAGATAAAGACAGGTATAGGTAAGATATCAAAATTATGGTTGTTTTGCAGCGGTTAAACTCACCTAAAAGCAATAAGATGAATCTAAATTAATGTGAGAGATGATTTTATCGACATATACATATAGCAGAATAAGAAAAGGAGCCATAGTTGGCTCCTTTATTATCATTACGTTAAAATCCTAAGACTCAGCAGTAATATTTATTGCAACTTTATTAGTTTGCTTAACCTCTTCCATCACCACGTAGGTACGTGTATCCGAAACTGATGGCAACCTAAGTAAAGTCTCACTTAATAAACGACGGTATGCAGACATGTCTGATACACGCGTCTTTAATAGATAGTCAAAATCGCCTGACACTAGATGACACTCTTGAATGTCATCTAGTAACTGTACTGCACGATTAAACTTATCGAACACTTCCGAGCTATCACGATTGAGCGTAATTTCAACGAATACAAGTAGTGAAGCCCCCAAGAAATGGGGATTCACTAATGCCGTATATCCGTTGATATACCCTTGCTTTTCGAGCCTTTTAACTCTCTCTAAGCATGGTGTTGGACTTAGCCCTACGCGTTTCGATAACTCAACATTGGAAATGCGACCATCCATCTGTAGTTCATTAAGTATGTTTCGATCTATGCGATCTAAGTCTTTTATTGGACTCTTTTTATTATTAACCATATTATTAACCTTGCTTTATCACTAAAACAATATTTATCACTACGTATGTCGAAAGTTCAGCAGCATAAACTGCTGAACTGATACTATACTAGATTTCCCTGAATTAATCACGTTTAGGGGCTACAAAATAACAATTTTTCCCATATAAAATGGATTTTTATTCAATTTGAGGCTCGAAGATGATAATTGGTGTACCTAAAGAAATCAAAAACCACGAATATCGCGTTGGAATGGTTCCATCTAGCGTACGAGAGTTAACCAATAAAGGTCATAAAGTATTTATCGAGAAAAATGCAGGCTCTGGAATAGGTTTTACAGATCAAGATTATATCAACGTTGGAGCATCAATTTTAACGACTGCTGCTGAAGTTTTTACAACTGCTGAAATGATTGTAAAAGTCAAAGAGCCACAAGCAATTGAGCGTGCTATGTTACGTGAAGACCAGCTGCTATTTACCTATCTTCATCTTGCTCCTGACCTTCCTCAAACTGAAGACTTAATCAAAAGTGGATCAGTTTGTATCGCTTATGAAACAGTGACCGATGACCGCGGAACACTCCCTCTTCTAGCCCCGATGTCTGAAGTCGCTGGCCGCATGTCAATTCAAGCCGGAGCAATGGCACTTGAAAAGTCTGTGGGCGGATGCGGAATGCTACTTGGTGGTGTTCCAGGTGTTGAACCGGCCAAAGTGGTTATTATCGGTGGGGGTATGGTTGGCACCAATGCAGCTCAGATGGCTGTTGGCTTAGGTGCTGATGTTGTTATTTTAGATCGCAGTATTGATGCACTTCGTCGTTTGAACGCTCAGTTCGATAACAAAGTTAAAGCTATCTACTCGACAGCTGATGCCATCGAGAAACATGTGCTTGAAGCCGACCTTGTTATTGGTGGCGTACTGGTTCCAGGTGCTGCAGCGCCTAAACTTGTTACTAAAGACCATATTAAACGTATGAAGCCTGGCTCTGCCATCGTTGATGTTGCCATTGACCAAGGCGGCTGTATTGAGACATCTCATGCCACGACTCATCAAGATCCAACTTACATCGTTGATGATGTGGTTCACTATTGTGTTGCTAATATGCCAGGCGCGGTAGCTCGTACCTCTACGTTCGCACTAAACAATGCAACGCTACCATATATCATTAAACTTGCAGATCTTGGCTACCGAGCAGCACTTTTGCAAGATAAGCACCTACTCAACGGCTTGAATGTTATGCACGGCAAGATCACATGCCCGGAAGTAGCTGAAGCGCTAAAATTAGAATATGTTGATCCAAAAATATTACTGCATTAAGTTTTATTAACGAACTAATCACAATGGGGCCTAAGGCTCCTTTTTTCGATTAGGACAATCTAAAAGAATAAGCATACAGATCTTTACCCGCTGGCGTAAATTCCCTACAATTCCTGCAATTGCTAAAGGTACGGAGATAATAATGAGTCAAGCTAGACACTGTGAACTACTAATTTTGGGTTCTGGCCCAGCAGGCTATACAGCGGCAGTATATGCTGCTCGCGCTAACTTAAAACCTGTTTTGATCACTGGCATTCAACAAGGTGGTCAACTAACCACCACGACTGAAGTTGAAAACTGGCCAGGAGATGTTGAAGATCTGACCGGTCCGGCATTAATGGAGCGTATGCAAAAACATGCGGAAAAGTTCGAAACTGAGATCATTTTTGACCATATAAATAAAGTGGACCTTCAGACTCGTCCTTTTACATTACAAGGCGATAATGGTGAGTTTACCTGCGATGCACTCATTATTTCCACAGGGGCTTCAGCAATGTACCTTGGCCTCGACTCTGAAGAAGCGTTTAAAGGCAAAGGTGTTTCAGCTTGCGCAACTTGCGACGGTTTTTTCTATAGAAATCAAAAGGTGGCTGTTATTGGCGGTGGCAACACGGCTGTAGAAGAGGCGCTATATTTAAGTAACATCGCATCGGAAGTTCATTTAATCCATCGTCGAGATTCTTTCCGTAGCGAGAAGATCTTAACTAAACGTTTAATGGATAAAGTGGCCAATGGCAACATCACGCTTCACTTAGATAATACTCTAGATGAAGTGGTTGGCGATCAGATGGGCGTCACTGGACTCAAAATGAAGAGTACCAAAGATGGTGTAATTAAAGATCTTGAAGTCATGGGTGTTTTTGTGGCTATTGGACATAAACCAAATACACAGATGTTTGAAGGCCAACTTGAAATGAATAATGGCTACATCAAGGTGCAAAGTGGCCTTGACGGTGATGCAACTCAAACAAGCGTTGAGGGTGTATTTGCATCTGGTGACGTAATGGATCAACATTACCGCCAAGCAATTACCTCTGCAGGTACTGGTTGTATGGCTGCGCTCGATGCTGAGCGTTATCTAGATGCCAAAAACGACTAATTTTCACAGTATTGATAAACAGCTAAAGCAGGTTCCCTGCCTGCTTTGGTTTTTCTACACAATAGAGACTCCAGACAGGTAGGGATGCAAAATGAGTAAGACACTAAATATAACCCCACCAATAATGATTACCTTAATATCATTTCGCCAAGAAGTAGGCCTAGGCTTCAACCAAGCACCCTCACTGCGATTAATGAAATAGATCTGCAGTACTGACCAAACAAGCATACCGCCAAATAGAACGATAGAACGACTATCGCCATTTAAAATCAGATGCGCGATTGACCAGACAAGCACACTCACTAGTTGTGGGTGTCGAATAACTCTTTTTATGCGAGTTTTCTGTTTAGCAGCAAATAAAATAAAGGCCATCAACATGAGTATTAATGCTAATGGTTTTGTCGCTAAAGGAAGTGTATAGATAAGTTCTGGTATTGAAGCTCTCCAGCCAAACACCATCAAACATAAAGATAAGACGATCAAGAGCGAAAACGTGATCGTATACCCCTTAAGTCCTATTTTTGCTAGCCAGGCTTGCTTCAAATTTGGCATCGCTGATGGAATAAAATGAACAAGCGACCACAATATTAAACCTGATATCAGCATTCCCATAAGCCCCTCTTTATAACAATAGAATATGTACTACTAAAGTGCTTATCCAAGTTAGTGTCAATAGAAAGTGATAGTTCAGATCGGGTAAATGTCAGATTTAGAAACTAAAAAAGGGACCCGAAGGTCCCTTTTTAAAGCAGATTCAACTAATTACTTAGCTAAAGCTTCTTTTGCTCTTTCAACTAAAATTGTAAATACAACTTTATCGAAAACAGCGATGTCAGACAGGATCTTACGATCGATTTCAATAGAGGCTTTTTTCAAACCATTAATGAAACGGCTATAAGATAGACCATTTTGACGAGATGCCGCATTGATACGTGCAATCCAAAGTTGACGGAATTGACGTTTCTTCTGACGACGGTCACGGTAAGCATATTGACCAGCTTTAGTTACGGCTTGCTTTGCAACACGGTAAGTACGTGAGCGAGCTCCGTAATAACCTTTGGCTAATTTCAGTACTTTCTTGTGACGAGCACGAGCGGTTACACCACGCTTAACTCTAGGCATTGTTCATTGCTCCTTTAATTAAGCGTAAGGTAGTTGACGTGCAATTGCAGGCATGTCAGCTTTAGATACTAAACATTTAGCACGTAAGTGACGTTTACGCTTAGTGCTCTTTTTGGTCAAAATGTGACGTAAGTGGGCTTGCTTGCGCTTGAAACCATTAGCGGTTTTCTTAAAACGCTTTTGTACACCCTTGTCTGTTTTCATTTTAGGCATTGCTAAAACTCCGCATTGGGACATTAATAAAACGCAAGGCGAGCAGAGACCTTATAAAAGACCCTGCTACTTTATATTGCCTTACTATTTCTTTTTCGGCGCGAGTACCATCACAGCTTGACGGCCTTCCATTTTCGGGAAGGACTCAACGACTGCTATTTCAGCTAAGTCATCTTTAATACGATTCAAAAGATTCATACCAAGACTTTGATGAGCCATTTCGCGACCACGGAAACGAAGCGTAACTTTCGCTTTGTCGCCGTCATCTAGAAAACGATTCAGGTTGCGTAGTTTTACCTGATAATCGTTTTCATCAGTACCGGGACGGAATTTAATCTCCTTCACCTGTACAATTTTCTGCTTCTTCTTCTGTTCTTTTTGAGATTTTGCTTTATCAAAAAGGAACTTTCCGTAGTCCATTATACGGCAAACCGGCGGCTCAGCGTTAGGACTAATTTCAACGAGATCAACACCAGCTTCATCAGCTAATTCTTGTGCTTCTCTGATTGTCATTAACCCTAAGGGCTCACCATCTAAACCATTTAAACGTACTTCAGAAACGTCTGTGATGAGTTCATTAATTCTGTTCGGGGCCGCCTGGCGCCCTGCTGTTTTTTTGATCTTTATGACCTATTCCTCCAACAAATTGAGACTACGGAGCGAAATTTGTTTTTTTATCTTAGACACAAAATCAGATATTTGCATTTTGCCTAAGTCAACACCATCTCTGGTTCGCACCGCAACTTCCTTATTTTCCATCTCTTGATCACCAACGACCAATAAATAAGGTACACGCTTTAGTGTGTGTTCGCGTATCTTAAAGCCTATCTTCTCATTCCTCAAGTCTTTCGAGGCACGAATTCCGTTTTCTTTTAAAATATTTACGACTTCGTCGACATAATCGGACTGTTTGTCGGTAATATTCATCACTACGGCTTGTGTAGGTGCTAACCAAGTTGGAAATTTACCCGCATACTCTTCGATAAGAATACCGAGAAAACGCTCTAATGAACCTAAAATAGCACGATGAATCATAACTGGTGTTTGACGACTGTTGTCTTCAGCAACATAAGTCGCTCCCAGACGACTAGGCAGAGCGTAATCAAGCTGAACAGTACCACACTGCCATGCACGATCTAGACAGTCATGCAGCGTAAACTCAATTTTAGGGCCGTAGAATGCCCCTTCTCCAGGTAAGATATCAAAAGCTATCTCGTTGGCTTTTAGCGCTTGTTTAAGCGCTTCTTCGGCTCTATCCCACATCTCGTCATCGCCAATACGTTTTTCAGGACGAGTAGAGAGTTTCACGACGATATCTTTAAAACCAAAAGTCTCGTAAGTATCATAAACCATCTTGATACACGCGCTCACTTCTTGCTGTACTTGATCTTCAGTACAGAAGATATGTGCATCATCTTGAGTAAAACCACGAACACGCATCAGGCCATGTAAAGAACCTGACGGCTCGTTACGATGACAACAACCAAACTCTGCCATCCGAAGTGGCAAATCACGGTAAGATTTAAGACCTTGGTTAAAGATCTGAACATGACCAGGGCAGTTCATTGGTTTAATCGCATATTCACGATTTTCAGAGCTTGTAGTGAACATAGCATCTGAATACTTGTCCCAGTGCCCAGAACGCTCCCAAAGGGCACGATCCATCATCAACGGACCTTTCACTTCTTGATAAGTGTATTGACCAAGCTTCTGACGAATAAACTTCTCAAGCTCTAGGTACAAGCTCCAACCATCATTATGCCAAAACACCATACCAGGTGCTTCTTCTTGCATATGGTAAAGATCAAGTTGCTTACCAATCTTACGATGATCTCGCTTCGCTGCTTCTTCTAAACGGTTAAGATGTACTTTTAATGCTTTTTTGTCAGCCCAAGCTGTACCATAAACACGTTGTAGCATCTTGTTATCAGAGTTACCGCGCCAGTATGCGCCGGCTACACTCATCAACTTAAAGTTTTGGCAAAATCTCATGTTTGGCACATGAGGACCACGGCACATATCAACATACTCTTCATGATGATATAGCGCAGGTTGGTCGTCCTGACTGATATTTTCATCTAAGATAGCCATCTTGTACGTTTCGCCACGAGCCTCAAACGTATCACGCGCTACTTGCCAACTGCCTACACGCTTTTCAACGACATAGTTAGTTTTTGCAAGTTGTACCATGCGCTTCTCCAGTGCATCGATATCTTCCTGGGTCAACTTATGAGCTAAATCAATATCATAGTAAAAACCATTATCAATGACAGGACCAATTGCCATTTTTGCTTCTGGCCATAATTGCTTGAATGCATGACCTAAAAGGTGAGCACATGAATGACGAAGGATTTCAACACCCTCTTCATCTTTAGCCGTAATAATAGATAACTCTGAATCTGTGTCGATAAGATCACAAGCATCTTTCAACTCACCATTAACACGACCCGCGATACACGCTTTCGCGAGTCCAGGGCCTATATCGGCAGCAACATCTAAAGTAGAAACAGGGTTGGCAAACTCGCGTTTGCTTCCATCAGGAAGTGTAATAACAGGCATGAAAAATCCTTATCCAGTGGTGACCCCCACGTAGGGCCACTTGCTAATAAATAATAAAAGAAAACATACTTATGGGATAAGCCATTACAAGAGTCTTAGGCACCTTAAGCACAAGAGCGTAATTCTACGAGATCACACTAGCTAAACGCAAGAGCCCACTTGAACTTTTGCGTGACAAAAATGGTTGATTTTTACTATGCAATGTCATGGTTTTACGGATTCATTGTAAAAGACAACGTTGAACACATTAACTGCTGAAATAACAAGCACACCTGAAAATGAAATTGTGATTGATGATATGAGCAAGGAATTATTAATGGAAATAAAGGACCATCTTGAAGCAGAGTTTAAACCTATGGTAATCGCAATAGATAAGGGGTTAACACATCACCTTGACAATGATTAAAGCAGTCTATCTCTATTCAGAGGAAAACTAACCTACAAAATAACAGTATTATGCTGATGTTCTATTAGTAATACCAATTACATTAAATATGTAATACCAATTACATTAAATATGTAATAAAGAGGCTGTCTCCATAACTTATAATGAACAAAGAGAACAATTAGTGAGGTCACTAGCAAAGCTCTATATAGAAGAGCATAGTGATAACTCGAAAATTTATTCATCATTGTTGACTGTATATGGAGGTCAAATGAAGTATTCCACACAGACAATTTGCTGCCCACACTGTGGTCACCACCAACATATTGATATAGATGGTACTTCTGGGGATCAAGATTATTACGACGACTGTAGAATATGCTGCAATGCTATTCATTTGCGAATTCATCTTGATGAATCACAGCAGGTAATTGAATTATATATCAACTCAGATAACTAACGGAACTTTGATATAAGGTGATTTTCAGATACAAAAAAGCCAGCTTAAGCTGACGAAGTATCTCTTATTTTAAATAGATGGTACAACCGAGTGGATTCGAACCACCGACCCCTACCATGTCAAGGTAGTGCTCTAACCAACTGAGCTACGGTTGTATTGTCTCATACTAAAATAAAATTCAATCTTTTACAAAAAGATTGGTACAACCGAGTGGATTCGAACCACCGACCCCTACCATGTCAAGGTAGTGCTCTAACCAACTGAGCTACGGTTGTATTGGTTACGGGAGCTGGACAACTCTTTACAAAAACAGGGCAACGACCTTCGCCTTGTTCTATATCAAAAGTTGAGTCCGAGTAGCTTTCATACTGCTCCATCCCGCGTCTATGTTGATGCTAATAACTGTTTTAATTCTGCTATAAAAGAATTGGTTGCGGGAGCTGGATTTGAACCAACGACCTTCGGGTTATGAGCCCGACGAGCTACCATACTGCTCCATCCCGCGTCCATGTTGACGCTAATAACTGTTTTAATTCTGCTATAAAAGAATTGGTTGCGGGAGCTGGATTTGAACCAACGACCTTCGGGTTATGAGCCCGACGAGCTACCATACTGCTCCATCCCGCGTCCATGTTGACGCTAATAACTGTTTTAATTCTGCTATAAAAGAATTGGTTGCGGGAGCTGGATTTGAACCAACGACCTTCGGGTTATGAGCCCGACGAGCTACCATACTGCTCCATCCCGCGTCCATGTTGACGCTAATAACTGTTTTAATTCTGCTATAAAAGAATTGGTTGCGGGAGCTGGATTTGAACCAACGACCTTCGGGTTATGAGCCCGACGAGCTACCATACTGCTCCATCCCGCGTCCATGTTGACGCTAATAACTGTTTTAATTCTGCTATAAAAAATTGGTTGCGGGAGCTGGATTTGAACCAACGACCTTCGGGTTATGAGCCCGACGAGCTACCATACTGCTCCATCCCGCGTCCATGTTGACGCTAATAACTGTTTTAATTCTGCTATAAAAGAATTGGTTGCGGGAGCTGGATTTGAACCAACGACCTTCGGGTTATGAGCCCGACGAGCTACCATACTGCTCCATCCCGCGTCCATGTTGACGCTAATAACTGTTTTAATTCTGCTATAAAAGAATTGGTTGCGGGAGCTGGATTTGAACCAACGACCTTCGGGTTATGAGCCCGACGAGCTACCATACTGCTCCATCCCGCGTCCATGTTGACGCTAATAACTGTTTTAATTCTGCTATAAAAGAATTGGTTGCGGGAGCTGGATTTGAACCAACGACCTTCGGGTTATGAGCCCGACGAGCTACCATACTGCTCCATCCCGCGTCCATGTTGACGCTAATAACTGTTTTAATTCTGCTATAAAAGAATTGGTTGCGGGAGCTGGATTTGAACCAACGACCTTCGGGTTATGAGCCCGACGAGCTACCATACTGCTCCATCCCGCGTCCATGTTGACGCTAATAACTGTTTTGATTCTGCTATAAAAGAATTGGTACAACCGAGTGGATTCGAACCACCGACCCCTACCATGTCAAGGTAGTGCTCTAACCAACTGAGCTACGGTTGTATTGATTGCGGGAGCTGGATTACTCTCTAGTAAAGCAGGGCAACGACCTTCGCCTTGTTTTATATAAAGAGTTGAGTCCGAGTAGCTTTTATGCTTCTCCATCCCGCGCCCTAGTGTCCGTTCGGCTATTGCCTTGGAACGAGCGTCATAATACGGGATACAGTTTTTGTTGCAAGTAAAAAGATGAAGTTTCTGTTTAAGTGCTGCTTTGCTACTCAACTTGCTCTTTTATGGCGCATATATACAAAGAGAAGCTGTATTAGCTCCTCTTTACGACCAAAAAGTAAGCACTAAAATCTAGTGGTTTGATGCATTCAATAAAACTTCGTTTGTAAAACTTCTTTTCTGTATATACCTTAACCTTAATGCAAACAGTAATGCTGCACTTGTAAGCCCTGCGATTAAGCCTATCCAAAAACCATGTGCACCCATAGCAGGAACAATCAAATCCGTTCTTGCTAATGTATAACCTAGTACCATGCCCACCGCCCAATAAGAAACCAAGGTGATATAAAAGGCACTTCTTGTATCTTTGTACCCTCTTAGCGCTCCAGCTGCCACGACTTGAACCGAATCTGATAGTTGATACAGTGCCGCAAGGAACATTAAACTCGCCGCTAACGTGACAACTTCAGGATTACTATTATATAAGTGCGCGATCTGATACCTAAATACAACAGTGAATATCGCGGTGATCACTGCAAGACCAAATGCAATGGTTAGCCCAAGTTTAGTGATCAGAGCTGATACCTCAGGTTTATCTTGTCCCAAGTAATATCCAACACGTATAGAAACCGCAATGCCGATTGACAACGGTAACATAAATACAATGGATGAAAAATTAAGGGCGATCTGATGACCGGCGACAACAATAGCACCCAGTGGGGCAAGTAGTAGTGCAATCACTGCAAACAAGCTCACCTCAAAAAACAGAGCCATAGCAATGGGTAAACCATGCTTAGTCATATCCCACATGGTAGATAGATGTGGTTTATGAAAAGCCTTAAATGGTGCAAGCTCCTTAAATTTTTGATGAAACTGCATATAGATAATCATCGCGATAAGCATAGCCCAGAAAACCAGAGCTGTCGCAAGGCCACAACCTGCACCTCCCATGGCGGGCATACCTAAATGACCATAGATAAAAACATAGTTAGCCGGAATATTAACCGCTAAGCCAACAAAGCCGATAACCATAGTTGGTAAGGTATAGGATATTCCCTCACTGCATCCACGCAGAACCTGATATAAGATAAACGCAGGTACGCCCCATGCAAAGCCCTCAAGATAACCTATGCTCAATCTGGCCATTTCTGGGTCTAACGTCATCATAGAGAAAATTTGTTCCGCAAAACTGAGGAATACCACAACACCGACACTACCAACTATGGCAATATAACCAGCTTGAAAAGCGAGAGGTTGGATCGCCTTTTGATCATTTGCGCCATGATAATGCGCAAACATAGGGGTAAAGGCCATTAATAGCCCCTGAACAAACAACAATGCAGGCAACCATAAACTGGTACCTATGGCTACGGCGGCCATATCGACTGCACTGACACGACCAGCCATAACGGTATCGATAAACCCCATCATAGTTTGGGTTACTTGAGCAATAAGTACAGGTAGAGCAAGCTGTACTAAGCGTTTGGCCTGAAAGCCGACATGATTCATGAAAATTGCCTTTAATACTAACGAGAGAAAATATGTTTACAGGTATAGTTCAAGCCACGTGCGAAGTGGTTGCGATAAATAAGAAAGATGGCTTAAATACGCTAGAAATCGCTATGGAACCCAGTTTACGTGAAGGGCTCATAACAGGCGCAAGTGTTGCGAACAACGGAGTCTGTTTAACGGTTACACGAATTGACGATAATAGGGTGTTTTTCGATGTAATGGAAGAGACTTTGACCGTGACTAACCTCTCAAAATTACAACTTGGTTCTAAGATCAATATCGAGCGGTCTCTCACATTTGGTAGCGAAATCGGTGGGCATATCCTATCTGGCCATATTCATACTCAGGCCAAGATAGTCAATATAAGTAATACCAGTACCCATTACAATATTCAATTAGAAGTGGAACCTAGATGGATGAACTATATCCTCTATAAAGGTTTTGTAGGGGTAAATGGTTGCAGTTTAACAGTGGGCGCAGTGACAGAAAATAGCTTCATGCTACACCTGATCCCTGAGACGTTAAAATTAACCAATCTGGATATCGTCAAAATAGGTGAGCAAGTCAATATTGAAATCGACAGCCAAACACAAGCCATTGTCGACACCGTTGAGCGCATACTAGCAAAAAAGGCATTCATTAAGGCTTGATAGATACTATAAAAGACAAGCACCAGAATTGGAGCTTGTCTTTTACTATTCTCAACTCTCTTTTACTAAAAAGTCTCTTTATTTGAACGTATCTCCAGGCACTCTCACCCAGCCTTCCATCAATACTCGTGCACTTCGGCTCATTGCGGCTTTAGTTACCTGCCATTGCCCATTTTCAAACTTTGCTTCAGCACCCACCTTCAATGTCCCCGAAGGATGACCAAATACGACATTACCACTTGCTGCAGATTCTCTGTCCACACCACCAGCAGCAAGATTAACTAAAGTGCCAGGTATGGCTGCTGCAGTCCCAATAGCTACCGCAGCGGTGCCCATCATGGCATGATGAAGTTTACCCATTGAGAGTGCGCGCACATTCAAATCTATATCCGTGCTTAAAATAACCTTTCCACTTGATGAGGTGTAATCCATAGGTTCAGCAACAATAGCCACTTTGGGGGTATGTTGTCTCCCAGCAGCTTCATCGATATGACTAATGAGTCCCATCTTAACCGCACCATGAGCACGAATAACCTCAAACATCGCCAATGCCTTTGGATCGCCGTTTATAGCTTGCTGAAGCTCAGCTCCTGTATAGCCTAGATCGCTAGCATTAATAAAGATCGTCGGGATCCCTGCGTTGATCATCGTGGCTTTTAATACTCCAGCTGCAACAACTTCAGTAGGCACAATTAAGTCATCGACTAAGTTCCCAGTGGGGAACATCGCCCCCTCTCCATCAGCCGGGTCCATAAATTCAACCAAGACTTCAGCAGCAGGAAAAGTCACACCGTCGAGTTCAAAACCCCCCGTCTCCTGCACTTCACCGTTAGTCACAGGCACGTGCGCGATAATGGTTTTGTTAATATTAGCTTGCCAAATTCGTACGACCGCGATGCCATTATCAGGTATGCGCTCAGGATTAACTAAGCCACTACTGATTGCAAACGAACCAACCGCGGCAGATAAATTACCGCAATTGCCACTCCAATCAACAAAAGGTTTATCGATTGCCACTTGGCCAAACAGATAATCAACATCGTGATCTGCTTGAGCACTTTTAGCGATAATTACTGTTTTACTGGTACTTGAGGTCGCGCCTCCCATGCCATCTGTTTGCTTTCCATAGGGATCAGGACTGCCAATCACCCTAAGCAACAATTCATCGCGTTCATCACCCGCGATTTGTGCTTGTGCCGGTAGGTCCTCGAGATTGAAAAACACTCCTTTACTGGTACCACCACGCATATACGTCGCAGGTATTTTTATCTGAAGAGAAAAAACTGGCAGAGCTTTAGGTTCTTGTCCCATGCATATCACCCTTTAATAGAGAGTGACGCATTGTTGCGCCACAATTCTATTGCTAAATATAAAATAATGTCGAATTAAGCCGCAGAAGATGACTCAAGGAAGTCTTGAGCAAAACGTTGCAATATTCCGCCCGCCTCATAAATCGATGCCTCTTCAGCCGTATCTAATCGACACTTCACCGCGACTTCGATTTGCTCGCCACTCTTACGAGTGATAATCACGCTCAAAATAGCACCTGGTATACGCTCGCCTATGACATCATAAGTTTCAGTACCGTCGATTTGATAGGTATGGCGGTTTTCACCATTAGTGAACTCTAGCGGCAGTACACCCATTCCTACTAGATTGGTACGGTGAATACGCTCAAAACCTTCAGCAACAATCACTTCAACTCCAGCTAAACGGACACCTTTTGCAGCCCAGTCTCGACTTGAACCTTGACCATAATCAGCGCCCGCGATAATGATAAGGGGTTGCTTACGCTCCATATAGGTCTCAATCGCTTCCCACATGCGTGAAATTTGACCTTCAGGCTCAATACGGGCCAGCGATCCTTGCTTAACTTCAGACAACCCGCCTTTACCAAGGTGAGTCACCATCTCATTAAACAGCTTAGGGTTAGCGAACGTTGCTCGTTGAGCCGTTAAATGATCGCCACGATGAGTGGCATACGAGTTAAAGTCCACCTCAGGCAATCCCATTTTATCCAGATATGCCCCAGCCGCACTGTCGAGCATAATTGCATTTGAAGGAGAAAGGTGATCGGTCGTAATGTTATCGCCAAGTACTGCCAGTGGACGCATCCCTTTCATGGTGCGCTCACCTGCTAAAGCACCTTCCCAATAAGGAGGACGACGAATGTAAGTGCTCTGTGGACGCCATTGATACTGTGGATCCACATCTGTGCCGTATTCGACTTTAATATCAAACATAGGCTCATAGACTTTACGAAACTGCTCCGGCTTTACACTCGCTGCAACCACTGCATCTATCTCTTCATCTGATGGCCAGATATCTTTGAGGGTGATCTCATTACCTTGGTTGTCTGTTCCTAAGCTATCTTTCTCAATATCGAAACGAATAGTTCCCGCAATGGCATAAGCAACAACCAGAGGCGGTGAAGCTAAGAAGGCCTGCTTGGCATAAGGGTGAATACGACCATCGAAGTTGCGATTACCTGAAAGTACCGCTGTTGTATAAAGGTCGCGATCGATCACTTCCTGCTGAATAACTGGATCTAATGCCCCACTCATCCCGTTACAAGTCGTGCAAGCAAAGCCAACGATACCAAACCCAAGTTGCTCTAGTTCTGACAGTAATTGTGCATCTTCAAGATACAACTGCACCGTTTTTGAGCCTGGCGCCAAAGAGGTTTTAACCCAAGGCTTACGCGTTAACCCTTTTGCGTTAGCATTACGGGCAAGTAAACCTGCCGCAATCACATTGCGTGGGTTTGAGGTGTTAGTACAACTGGTAATAGCAGCAATGATGCAGGCGCCATCAGGCATTAACCCTGCTTCAGTCTCTTGTTCACTGCCATAATCACCACTAATGCCCTTTACAGCGAGATCACTGGTCGATACACGGCGGTGCGGATTAGAAGGCCCTGCGATGTTACGACCAACCGATGATAAATCAAAACTCAGTACACGCTCATATTCTGCATTTTTAAGGCTATCAGCCCATAAACCGCTTTGCTTCGCATAGATTTCAACTAGCTTAATCTGACTTTCATCTCGACCCGTTAACTTAAGGTAATCAATGGTTTTCTCATCTATATAGAACATAGCCGCTGTTGCGCCAAATTCAGGTGTCATATTCGAGATCGTTGCACGATCGCCCAAGGTAAGATTAGCTGCGCCTTCACCATAAAACTCTAAATAGGTCGACACGACTTTTTCATTACGTAAAAATTCAGTAATCGCCAATACAATATCTGTCGCCATGATACCCGGTTGACGTTTACCCACTAGTTCGACGCCTACAATATCAGGAAGACGCATATAAGAAGGCCGACCTAGCATGACACTTTCAGCTTCAAGACCACCTACACCAATCGCGATCACGCCCAGTGCATCCACATGAGGTGTATGACTGTCTGTCCCCACTAAAGTATCTGGAAAAGCGACACCATCCAAGGATTGAATCACTGGCGACATCTTCTCAAGGTTAATCTGATGCATAATGCCATTACCCGGCTGGATCACGTCGATATTTTTGAATGCTGTTTTAGTCCAGTTGATAAAATGAAATCTGTCTTCGTTACGTCTATCTTCAATCGCGCGGTTTTTATCAAATGCATCTTTTTCAAAACCTGCATGCTCAACGGCAAGAGAGTGATCGACAATCAACTGCGTCGGCACCACAGGGTTCACTTTCGATGGGTCACCACCTTTGTCAGCTATGGCATCCCGAAGACCAGCAAGATCAACTAAAGCGGTTTGTCCCAAAATGTCATGACACACCACGCGGGCTGGATACCAAGGAAAGTCCAAATCACGTTTGCGCATGATGATCTGTTCAAGACAAGCGGTGAGTTTATCTGGCGCACAACGGCGTACTAAGTTTTCAGCATATACACGGCAAGTATAAGGTAGCTTGTCATAGGCACCCGGCGTAATAGTATCAACAGCTGCACGAGTATCGAAATAGTCGAGTTCAGTACCCGGTAAAGATTTACGGTAGGTGGTATTCATAAGGTGTTCCAATTTTATATCTAAGGTACTAGGGCGTTACGCTGCCAGAGAGGGCTTCGCCCTGCTATACAATCAAAAGATAAAACGAGCAGCGTATTTATCCTTTGACCGTATAGGATCTAGCAGGAGCATAGTGACACTCTCGCTGTGACCAAAATCACGTTCTAGCTTCTAGAATCTAGAATCTAGAATCTAGGTCCTATGCCCTATCCTCTATCTTTCACTAATAGGCTTAACACTTCTAGGCTCTGCTCCCGTATAATCAGCACTTGGACGAATGATACGGTTATTGGAGCGCTGCTCCATCACATGAGCAGCCCAACCTGTTAGTCGTGAACAGACAAAAATAGGCGTAAACAATTTAGTGGGAATACCCATAAAATGGTAAGCCGATGCATGGAAAAAATCAGCATTACAGAACAGTTTCTTGGTGTCCCACATAAACTCTTCACAAGCCACGGATATGTCGTACAAAGACATGTCACCATTTTCATGGGCTAGCTTTTCTGACCAAGCTTTAATAATGACGTTACGAGGATCTGATGTACGGTAAATCGCATGACCGAATCCCATGATCTTCTCTTTACGTTCAAGCATGCCTGCCATTTGGATTTTCGCGTCCGCAGGTGATGAGAATTGTTGAATCATAGCCATAGCAGCTTCGTTAGCACCGCCATGCAGTGGTCCACGCAAAGTACCAATAGCACCAGTAATACAAGAATACATATCCGATAGTGTCGATGCACAAACACGTGCAGTAAAAGTAGAGGCATTAAACTCATGCTCAGCATACAAAATTAATGACACATCCATCACGCGTCTATGTTGCTCCGACGGCGCTTTACCGTTCAGTAGATGCAAGAAATGACCTGCAAGTGAGCCCTCATTGGTAACACAATCTATCTCTACACCTTCATGGGAGAATTTATACCAGTAACACATAATGGCAGGGAAAGCAGAAAGCAAACGATTAGCAGCTTGAGTTTGTTCACTAAAATCGACTTCAGGCTCTAAATTTCCTAAAAAAGAGCAACCGGTTCGCATCACATCCATCGGATGAGCATCAGCAGGTATGCGTTGTAGCACCTCTTTCAATGCTTGAGGAAGATCACGTTGGGCCATGAGTTCAGTTTTATAAGCATCAAGTTGTGTGCTATTAGGTAACTCACCGTTGAATAGCAGATATGCCACCTCTTCAAACGTAGTGTTATCAGCTAAATCTGCCACGTCATAACCGCAATAGGTTAATCCAGATCCAGACTTGCCCACAGTACATAGCGATGTATCTCCAGCACTTTGACCACGAAGACCTGCACCACTTAGTTTCTTGTCTACCATAACTTGTTCCTCTTCTTTGTTGATCTACTTATGCTCAGGCTATTGTGTTTTGTTGCCTTATTATTGATACATAAGCTGTAGGGTTCATATCATTGTGATTACTTGTTTTTACCTTCAGCAAACAAACTGTCTAACTTCTCTTCGTAGTCGTGATATCCAAGATAGTTATACAGATCCATACGCGTCTGCATTGAATCGACTACCGCTTTTTGATCGCCATTTTCGAGTATTGATGAATACACCATCTCGGCAGCCTTGTTCATGGCACGAAATGCACTTAAAGGATAAAGCACCATGTCAGCGCCCCACTCTCCAAGCTGCTGCTTGTTCCAAAGTTCTGTTTGACCAAACTCTGTAATATTTGCCAAAATCGGCACATCTAAGGCTGCTGAAAAAGCGCGATAATGTGCTTCAGTTTTGACTGCTTCAGCAAAGATCCCATCAGCGCCAGCAGCGACATAGGCTTTAGCACGCTCAATCGCGGCTTCAAGTCCTTCTTGTGCAAATGAATCTGTGCGGGCCATGATGAAAAAATCTGGATCGGTGCGAGCATCAACCGCCGCCTTAATGCGGTCAACCATCTCTTCCGTAGACACGATCTCTTTATTAGGACGGTGACCACAGCGCTTTTGAGCAACTTGATCTTCCATATGAACCGCAGCAGCGCCAGCTTTCTCCATATCACGAATGGTCTTGGCAATATTAAAAGCTCCGCCCCAACCTGTATCAATATCAACAAGTAATGGTAGGTCACATGCAGAGGTAATGCGCTGAACATCAACAATCACATCATTGAGTGATGTCATGCCAAGATCTGGCAATCCGTAAGATGCATTCGCAACGCCGCCACCAGATAGGTAGATGGCCTGATGACCGATCTGTTTGGCCATCATGGCCGTATAGGCATTAATAGTACCGACTATTTGCAGTGGCTTATTATCTACTAATGCTTGACGGAACTTTTTCCCTGCACTCATCTTCGTCTCCTTAAGCTAGTTCTTAAACTAGATACATAAATAGGGTGTTAACTCTTAACAAGTTTGGCTTCTACATTCTTCTTTGAATACATTATGTGGCGACGCATCAGCATTTCAGCGAGCTCTTCGTCACGATTAGATATGGCTTGCACTATATGTCTATGTTCATCAAAGGCTGTGGTGATCCTCGGCCCTGACATACCAAGCTGGACTCGATACATACGGACCAGATGATAGATCCCATCGATCAGCATTGTAATTAGGTGTTTATTTTTACTGCCCAAGATGATGCGATAATGAAAATCAACATCACCCGCTTCTTGATAATATGATTCACCGGTTTTCACTTTTTGAAAATGGCAATTGAGTAACATGTTAAGATCATCGATCTCTTCGGGTGCCATATTTTTAGCGGCGAGACGAGCCGCCATGCCTTCTAATGACTCTCGCACTTGGTAGAGATCAATTAGACCTGCTGACGTTAGCGCTACGACTCGGGCCCCGATATTAGCTTTGCGCTCAACAAGGTTACATGACTCTAATCGATTAATAGCTTCACGAATAATTGCACGACTGACACAGTACTTTGTCGACAACTCCGTTTCGCTTAATTTAGATCCCGCGAAAATACCACCTTCAACAATATCTTTTCGTAGCTGAAAAAATGTTTTATCTGCAGTAGTTACAGGTTCTTCATCGAAAAATGTCATAATCCACTAACAATTACCTTACAATACATTGTCGACAATATAGCCAAGTATTTCATGTTGGTCAATAATAAACCCAGAGATTGTCGACAAAAAGTTAATTAGTGTCGCGATTTTGGAACGCAATAGTTATGAAACAGAAGGTGATATTGGCTCAAAACCATGCCAATTTGGCCAATCTAAAAAAATTGAGGGTTTGTTAGTCTCTTGAATTTACAAATAAGCTGCATATTGGTACATTCCAAGCACAGCAGTATCAATAGGTAACATGCTTGATAATCACCACTGACCTAATCATTCACACTAAAGGTTCTAATGCAGATAGTTAATTCCCCCTGTCAATCATCTCTATTTACCACAGCAACCATTGTAGGAAATGCGTCTGGAAATTGGGATATTGCATCAAATGGCGTTACCTTCATTTTTAATGGTACCCAGTCTCCAAACAGTAAAGACAATACTCATGATTCGCTGATCAATATCTCCAACGGTCCATTTGTTGGATCCAAAGCCCCTTTTGTTGTCACTGGATTTTTGGACGAGCCAGAAGAAACGTTATTAACACAGCAATTAGTAGAAGTCGCAGAGCGATTGGAATTAAGCCTCAATTGTTGGCCATCAACAGGATTGGTTACCACTGTACTCATGACTCAGTTATCTGAGCAATTACATGTTAAACGCATGTCTTTACTGCCGAGTCTCAGTCGTGATCTGATGATGTCCAAGCAAGAGCATTTGCCTTGCATGGTGCATAATTGGCTAGGTGAACGCCGAATAGCATTAACACTACAGACACATAACCTGAATTGGAAAGAACTCTACTTAACCGAGCCTGCGCGTAATAATACAACAGCCATAGACCCTAGTTCGACGTCATCGATAGATAGCCAATGCCCATTTACTCAATTGATAGAGATAGGAAAGCACGTTGATTGTTCAGAACAACAACGCCAACAATCAATATCAAACTTAGAGGAGATGTCATCTAGCCATATCTCATGTTGGCTTAATCATTCAACTCAAGAGAAACTGCTAACCTGCGAAAACCTTTTTTTCAATCAAACACCAGAATTAACGCCAACTTACTGGTATTTGTTAAATAACCTCGCTTCGCAATATCTTGATGGGATCCGTCAACGACTTGCATATTGCCAACAGATGCTAATTAGTGAGAGTTAACAAACCCTTTCAGCCACAATGACCTGTCGAAGTTACTTCTTGCTGTGTATTTATTACTAACAATGTCCCAATAGCGAAACATTGTTAGTAACATGCAGCTAACCGAACTAATAGTGTTTTGACATAGCCAATGCAGCTACACCTGAGTCTACAGCGGCTTGCGCAACGGCTTTAGCCACTCTATTACACAGCCTAGGATCCATAGGACGGGGAATAATATAGTCGCGACTGAAGCTCAGTGTGCTCTCATCACTCGCTTGTAGCACACTTTCCGGTACGGGCTCTTTTGCCAGTGAACGTATTGCATCAACGGCAGCTAACTTCATTTCATTGTTTATCTTCCGCGCTCGTACATCTAATGCACCTCTGAAGATAAACGGAAAACAGAGCACATTATTGACTTGATTTGGATAATCAGAACGACCCGTTGCCATGATCAAATCATTTCTGATTGAATGCGCAAGCTCTGGCTTTATTTCAGGATCTGGGTTTGAGCAAGCAAATACAATCGGCCTAACAGCCATTTTAGATAACTGCTCAGCAGAAAGTAAATTAGGTCCCGACACACCAATGAACACATCAGCTCCCTCAATGACATCATCTAAGGTGCGCTTATCAGTATTATTGGCAAACTGTGTTTTATACTCATTAAGATCGGTTCGTCGAGTATGCACGACCCCTTTAGTGTCGAGCATATAAATATTTTCACGCTTAGCGCCACATTGGATTAGCAAGTCCATGCAAGCTATCGCCGCAGCCCCCGCTCCCAAACAGACGATGTCCACGTGGCTAATCTCTTTATCTTGTACCTCTAACGCATTGAGCATAGCAGCGGCTGTCACAATCGCGGTACCATGCTGATCATCATGAAATATGGGAACATTACAGCGCTCTTGTAAGGCTTTTTCTATCACAAAACAATCTGGGGCTTTGATATCTTCAAGATTAATTCCCCCAAAAGTGTCAGCAATACTTGCGACAGTGTTAATGAACTCATCTGGGGTATCATGAGTCACTTCAATATCAAACGAATCGATATTGGCAAAGCGTTTAAATAGCAGCGCCTTCCCCTCCATCACAGGCTTTGATGCCATAGGCCCCAAATTCCCTAAACCCAACACTGCACTGCCATTTGATATCACTGCAACACTGTTGCCTTTACCTGTGTACTTATAAACGTTTTCTATGTTAGCGGCAATTTCTCGACAAGGCTCTGCCACACCTGGACTATATGCAAGCGATAGATCATCACTCGTTTCAGCCTGAGTCGTTATTTCGACCGCAATTTTCCCTGGAGTGGGATATGAATGGTAATCCAGCGCGCGTTGTTTCAAATTGCTCATAAGTGATCCTTCGATGATGTATTCCTGTTGACTGAACTGCAGATAAGATTGCGCCAAAAACGCCTACGTTATTTGGGCAAAAAGCGGGTATTAATCGGTAGTAGAATCTCTATTTGTGTAGAGCAACTCGTTGAGTGGCAGCCAGTGCTCATTAAGATTAATGAGCACTGGCTCGAGTTTTCGACTGATTTTAGATCAGAAGCGCCATACCGCTAAAAATTGTGCGGCATTATCATCAGTGCCTTTCTCACCAAGTTTATTTTTCCAGTATTGATACTCAATACCAACAAACAATTGATTGGCATTCGTGCCTAATAGCTCACCTAAATCTAAACGGAGTTGTGGTTGAAATAAGATCCAGTACTCAAGATCTGTCATACCAAAATTATTGGTCTGTTCACGACCATCGATATACTCCAAGTGTCCCTCAATACTCCAACTCGTGGAACCGAGCTTGAAAGGATAGGCCCAGGCAAAATCAACCATATAGCTAGATTCTTCATTAACGATAGTAAAAACTGATGAAGAGGCACTACCACCACCTTGGTGTATGTATCCAGTCACATTAATCTGTGCGAAAGCGAAGCCTGGCAAATCGAGTGAAAACTTAACGCCTGGTAGAAGCCACGCACTATCAACTTCAGGTGCAAAGTTAAAACCTGCCACAACACCAATATCTTTTACTGGGCCGAAAGAGAGGTCATTGCCAGTAATGGCCCCCAAACTAAAGTTTGAATACCACTCACCATAGAATGCACTACTATCCTCAACTGGAAAATTAGCATCCTCATTGACATCGTAACGGCTGTAGTCAATGAAAAAGAAGTTATCACCGTAATCCCAACCACCAGCATGTTGGAAAGTCACAATAGTAGTAGTAGCAGTGCCCCCAGTACCAACAACCTCCAATTCACCCAGTGTTTGTAATTGCACTTCGGTGTTGCTCCAGTTCTCTGCAGTAGCATTTGTCGTTATTAGTGCTGACGATGCAATTAAGATTGTAGTGATAGCACTCACTGTTTTACAGAACTTCATAACCATTCCTTCTTAATTATTATATTTATATTCATTACTGAATATCATTATTATTAAAGTATTCAGCGATTAAATTTATAAAGCACAATAAAACTAATAAATTTATTAATTCCAGATTTATTCAAATTCTTATTTCATGACTAATGAAACAGAAAAGATAAAACTGTTAACGACAAGTTGCGCCTGACTAAATCTTAACCAAGCTTACAAATCCTGACATCTGTGTCAACTCAATTTTTTTATAGAAATACAGTGACCATTTTTTGTTTAAACTCCACACACCCACAAACTTGACACTTGTGACAGGTTTTGGTATCAAATGTTAACCAGACAACACTCCATCTAATAAAGGCATATAAAATGAACTTTCAATCTTTTAATCCTCCTCGTAGGATCTTAATGGGCCCAGGTCCTTCAGATATAAGCCCTGAGGTTCTGGCTTCACTTTCAAGACCCGTAATCGGTCATCTAGATCCCCTATTCGTCGGAATGATGGATGAAGTAAAAGCCCTACTTCAATATGCTTTTCAAACTAAAAATGAGTTTACAATCGCGTTATCGGCACCAGGCTCTGCGGGGATGGAAGCGTGTTTTGTTAACCTCGTAGAAGCTGGCGACAAAGTCATCGTCTGCCGTAATGGTGTGTTTGGTGACCGCATGATCCAAAACGTCACTCGAATAGGTGCTGAAGCGATAATCGTTGACTCACCCTGGGGACGTGCTGTTGAAGTCGACAAAGTAGAGCAAGCACTTATTGCTAATCCTGATGCAAAATTTATCGCCTTTGTTCACGCAGAAACCTCTACAGGCGCAGTATCTGATGCAAAAACCTTATGTGCACTGGCACAAAAGTATCACTGTCTCTCTATTGTTGATGCTGTCACCTCCTTAGGCGGAATAGAAGTCAAGGTCGATGAATGGGGAATCGATGCTATCTATTCCGGATCGCAAAAATGCTTATCTTGTGTGCCTGGTTTATCACCGATCTCATTTAGTAAAAAAGCGGTCAATGTGATCAAAGAACGTAAAACGCAAATTCAAAGTTGGTTTTTAGATCAATCACTTGTAATGAACTACTGGTCAGGGAGTGGTAAGCGAAGTTATCATCATACCGCCCCAGTTAACTCTCTGTATGGATTACATGAATCGCTCCTTCAGTTACATAATGAAGGTCTTGAGAACCGCATCAAACGCCATAGAATACAGCATGAAGCCCTTGCTAAAGGCTTGGCCAAATTAGGTATTGAGTTCATTGTCCCTGAAGAAGAGCGTTTACCTCAACTTAACGCTATCTACATCCCAGAAGGCATTGATGACGTCAAAGTCCGCCACTACCTCCTCAATAAGTACAACTTAGAGATAGGTGCTGGTCTTGGTGATCTTGCAGGTAAAGCGTGGCGAATTGGTCTTATGGGCTATGCAGCGAGAAGTGAAAATGTCATTTTATGCTTGGCAGCACTTGAAGATGCGTTGAATCAGTAGGGCATTATAGCCGTTTGCGCTTCCATAATGTGGAATTGAAAACGGCTATCTCTCCGGCAAAAAACCATAATGTGAGATGAGGCTTTTGACAAAAATCTAACTTTTGACGCATCAATTTGGCAGTGGCACAGGTAAAAAGTAATAGGAAAGCGCACTGCGATTATATTAAACTGGAATGATAGCTGTACGATACAAATACCGTAATAGTAATTTACGATCATATTAATCATTGCAGAAATCATCACAATATATATATATACAATGTTAGGCCATTAATTAAATAGCACTTAAAATATAGAATAAAATCTATTACAAACCACTTTAAACCAGAGTTGATGTAATATGTAAAACAGCTAGTATTTATTTTAAAACACACACCAACAAAGTAATCATAGTCATCTATTATATCAAAGAGTCCTTCATGTAGAAGACCTTGTGACTATGATTCATACTAAGGTTGCTCAACCTAATGCTATATTTTCCTTCTCTATAGAGTTCAGCCCATCAGATTTACAAGCTTCGATTACTAATGATATAAACTAGACACGCCTAAAGCATCAAAACTATCCTTGCGGCTGTCTGCTTAAACGAATGTTCTTACTTCTATACAGTTATTACTTTTTCTAGATCAGCTTTGCAGGATGCTTGTGATGCCTTATAAGGTTGAAATGGATATGATGAAGAGTCATAGCGGAAAATTTGTCAGTGAGAGGTTTAGTGACGTTGTATTGCACTTTTTTATTGGCCACAGATGTAACACTTTCAATAAAAAACCCTTCCGAAGAAGGGCTTAATCGATTTTCTATGATCATGTAAATAAAATTAATTCATGAAGATAGCGTTAGTTTATGAAGATAAATTTCGCAATAAATAGTGCTGTGAGTGCCCAAATACCCTTAGAGATCTGACTAGACTTGCCTGTACCCACTTTCAATACCGTATAGGTGATAAAGCCAAAAGCAATGCCGTTAGCGATTGAGAAGGTAAACGCCATCATGATGGTGGTACAAACAGCTGGAGCATATTCAGTAAAATCGTCCCAGTCCAGACCTTTCAGTGAACTCATCATTAACATTGCTACGTAGATAAGTGCGCCATCGACAGCAAAGCCTGGCAGCATTTGTGCTAGCGGTAAGAAGAACATGCCTACTGCAAACAACAAACCAATAGTCACAGCAGTGAGACCTGTACGCCCACCAACGGCAACACCAGCAGCAGATTCAACATAAGAGGTCACAGGGGGACAACCAAAGCCAGTTCCAATCACTGATGAAATAGAGTCCGCTTTTAATGATTTACTTAACCCTTCAATTTTACCATTTTCATCTTGCAGGTTCGCACGTTCAGCTACGCCCATTAAGGTGCCGGCCGTATCAAAAATATTCACAAATAGGAAAGTCACAATCACAGGAATTAACGCAATTTGAAATGCACCCGCAATATCGGCTTTCCACAATATGGGCTCTAGTGCAGAAAACTCAGGTACAGCCAATATGCCTTTGTAGCTCACAAAACCGGAGGCAGGAGCAAACGATTTAGCGGCTTCAGAAACCACGAAGAAATCTGTTGGTAACACCCATGTCATTACAAACGCGATAAAGGTAGTCGCGGCGATACCAATTAAGATAGCACCGAACACTTTACGATAGCTAAGCACCGAAATAAGCAGAAAACTGATGAAACCAAGCGCTGGCGCTTCTGGGCCGAATTCACCAAAACCGAAGTGAGTCAGATCCGCAAGAGCAAGTGCGTTATCAGGATTAGGTATGACGATACCAGTGAAACGTAAACCGATAAAACCTAAGAAAAGGCCTACACCTGCGGTCATAGCCAATCGTAAGCTCATGGGAATGCTGTCTAGCATCCACTCCCTTAGTCGAGTGACACTCATTAAAACAAACAACACACCAGAAAGGAAAACCGCACCCAGTGCAATTTCCCAGCTATAGCCCATTCCACCGACGACTGAAAAAGTGAAAAAAGCATTCAGTCCCATTCCAGGGGCAAGTCCCACTGGCCAGTTAGCGTATAGTCCCATCAAAATCGTCGCAATGGCGGCACCAAGACAAGTCGCTAAGAATAGTCCTTCAAAGGGCATACCTGTTTTAGACATAATAATGGGGTTTAAAAACATGATGTATGACATTGTCACGAAAGTGGTAAGACCCGCCATTAGCTCAGTTTTCACTGTGGTACTATGCGCAGAAAGTTTAAAAAGTCGTTCTAAAAGTCCGCCTGTTTTTGCTGATTCTTCGTGTGTTTGATTAACCTGTTCCATAACTACAGTACTCTTATTGATTGAAAAATAAGGTCATTTTGTATATTTATTAAATTTGACCTGTTATGTGCTGACCCAGTTAACAAAAAGGTAATACCAGCTGCGGCTATTTATTAGAAAGAGGCTGTGTTAGACCCAATTTCTGTGTAGCTTATTCAATAGAGCACATTTAACAGCCAATGTTAACCACAATAAATTCATTTTAATTTCACAATGTGGAAACATATTGTTTTATCAAACACTCAGTCAAAAGATGGAGACGTTTAAGGAGGAGTAAAAAATATTCTCTGAGTCATTCAGACTATTTAAATTCACCAACACTGACAAAACTACACGTCATATGTTCTCGGAGCTATAGCGAGTTATTCGGCCAACCATAGGGTAGATATTACGTTCCTGATGGAATTTGAAAGCCGATGACAAGGGTAATGGTTTAGCATTCGTAGCAGTTAATGCAAGCGCCATTGTCGCTCTTTGCGCCGTTAAACGTCTTGTTCAGGGAGTAGGTATCAATAGGTGAACGGTCATTCAATCCCGTCTATATGATATAAATTTCACATCGTAAAATTGATTAGAATTTAAATCATAGTTAGATTTAAGCCTCCCTGTTATTCTAATTTCATATCATTTTGTCAACATATCATGATAATATTTAAGTTTTTACCAACCCTATTAACCAAACTAAACCAAATTGAATTAGGTAGTTATGCTTTCTTTGTCCCACTTTAATCGACGAACCATCAAAGGTGATATATTTGGTGCGCTCACTTCTACCATTGTGGCCCTGCCCTTTGCATTAGCCTTCGGTGTCACTTCAGGCGCGGGAGCTAGTGCTGGTATATATTGTGCGATTATCACCGGCTTATTTGCCTCACTATTTGGGGGGACAAATCAACAGATATCAGGTCCAAATACTGGCTTGACGGTGGCAATGGTTGCCATATTAACCAGCTTCGTCGCACAATCTCCAGAGCATGGTGTAGCAGCCGCATTCACGGTGGTGAGTTTAGCGGGGATATTCCAAATGCTATTTGGTTTTTTTAAACTCGGTAAGTACTTCATCTTAGTGTCATACCCTGTGATATCTGGCTTTACGTCCGGAATTGGGATCTTAATTATTCTTTCGCAACTTGAACCCTTTTTTGGTGCAACGTTAACACAGCTCCCAATATCTCTCAGCATATTTAGCAGCACCAATACATTAGTAGGGCTGGCCTGTATATTTGTACTTTTCATATGGCCGCAGAAATACCGCCATGTAGTACCAGCCAGCATCATTGCCGTCATTGGTGCCACTCTATTTTATGTCTTTAGTGGTGCTCAAATCCCTGTGGTGGGGGCCATCTCAAGTGAGCTACCTTCATTTAACTTGCCGGTTTGGGGAAATGATTTAGCCGGAGAGATGATTAAATCAGCCTTGCTCATCGCGACGTTAAGCACACTGGATTCGTTAATGACCTCCTTAACTGTTGACAGTATAAGTAATGATTTCCATGATTCAGATCAGGAGCTTGTAGGGCAAGGTGTGGGTAACTTTGTCGCAGGGTTATTTGGCGCACTGCCTGGTGGCGGTGCAACAATGCGGACGGTGACGAACTTAAGAGCTGGGGGTACAACTCCCTTATCAGGCATTTTACATTCACTGTTTATTTTGGCCATTGTATTATGGGCTGGAGAGTATACCGCCTATATCCCGGTAGCCGTATTAGCGGCAATATTGATTCATGTTGGTATCAGCATTATTGATTGGAATTTTCTTAAGCGGATCCACCAAATATCACCTTTTAGCGTAATTTTAATGATTTCAGTCATGGTGATGTCAGTGGCTTTTGACTTAATCACGGCAGTATTAATCGGTGTGTTTATTGACAATCTGGTCGTCATTAGACGTTTATCTGAGATCCAATTAGATAATATCAAACTTTACACAGCCAAAGATGCAGTGCATCTGTCTGACGAAGAGAAACAGTTGTTTGAATCTATGGCCGACAGCGTGCTTTTACTCAATATTTCTGGCCCAATAGGCTATGGGGTAGCTAGAGGACTCAAACAATGTGTTTCAACTGCCGATCAAAACAAAACATTATTGATCGATCTATCCGATGCACGTTTTGTCGGTATTACCAGTACCATTGCCATTGAAGAGATTATTGTCGGCTATCAAAATGAGGGGCAAGAGATAATATTAGCAAATGTTGGTGAGCGAGTAAGAAAGGACTTTAATAGAATAAAACTACTGGATAAAATTTCAGCAGAACATGTTTTTACCACGAGGATAGCAGCACTGAAATATCTGAAACAGAAATCACTCTCTTCTACGTGACGACCTAACTATAGAATATTCTGACTCAGCGTTGGTGATGTGATTCGGTTGAATATATCAACTCCAGCCTGAGCACAGTCCAAATCTTGCTTTGGAGAGCCAGAGCTGACACCTATCCCACCAATGACCATCCCATCATATGAAATGGGTAAACCACCACCAACAATACACATTCTCCCACCTAACGCGGTATGAATGCCGAATAAACCACTTTTATCTCCAGGAATACACACCTGATTGACCTCATGTGTAGCTTTTCGTGCCGATGCAGCAGTAAAAGCCTTATCTTGGGAGAGAGTTATACTGTGTATTTTCCCTCCATCCATACGTTCAAAGGCAATTAAACTCCCTGATTCATCAACGACAGAGATACACATTGGCACACCGATTTTAGCTGCTTTTTGCATAGCCCCCTCGATGATTAATTTTGCTTCGGTTAGGTTTAATCGATTTATGGTTAACATATCTTCCCTCTAATTATTTATAAATTTTAATCTGACTTTTGATTATCAATATAACCAAGCTCTGCTGAAAGTGATTTACCTGCAAGCAGTAAGTCTTTTAGCCACTCATCTCTTCGCCTATCAATAGGCGCAGAAACCGATAGCCCAGCAACCACTTCACCATATCGGTCATATAGTAGTACGCCAATACAACCTACCCCAATCTCAGCTTCTTCATTATCAAAGGCATAGCCTTGCTCGGCGCACCCCGTACATTCCTGCACGAGATCATTTAATGAAGAAAACGTATTACGCGTATATGTCGGTAAATTAGTACGTTGAGCATATCCTTTAATGCCCTCCTCTCCTTCCATGCCTAGCATCATCTTACCTACCCCAGTAACATGCAAAGGGGCACGACTACCAATCATTTGTTGGACATGCATCATCCTATTGGGTATCGCCTTTTCAACGTAAATAACCACATCCCCTTCACGTGTTGTCAGATTAATGGTTTCACCAAATTTATCACGCAGTTTTTCCATATAGGGGATCGCCACTTTACGAAAGTCGACGCTGTTATTCGGATAATGGCTTAACCTTAATAACCTGCCACTTAACAGATACTTCCCCTTACTATCTCTTTCAACAAAACGGTTATCGATTAACGAGTGCAGTATACGAAAAGCCGTAGAAGGCGCTAAGTTGGTGTCTGCACTCAGCGCCTTTAACGTGACAGGCATAGTGTAACGAGAGATGGCATCTAACAAGGTGGCAGCTCGGTCGATCACTTGAATTCTAGGCTGAACTTTTGCTTCGCTCACTTTTGTTTCTTTCATTATTATTTGACCTCGATAACAGCGCACATTGCGAATATAAATCTAAAACCACAATAAAACCAAATACCCAATGATGCAAATAAGTTTCACATAGTGGAATAATGTAGCAACGGCAATTAACAACCTAGTCTCAACCTTATATTTCAATACAGTACAGCGATCCCCCTAAATACCCAAGATTAATAATTCCATAATATGGAATTCAAACTCTTTGCGTGAATGCGACGGTTTCCATAAAGTGAAACTCAACATTAATGATTAAAGCGACAAATGTAATAGGCAAATACGCACCAATTACTGACGTTTCATTAATCTACACACCAGTAACAGCATAAGTATTGAGAGGAAAATATGAGCAGTAGAACCCCATCAGCAATGTATATCCCAACCTATGATGATGTACTCATTGCCCATGAACGAATCAAGCCTTACATTCATGAGACGCCTGTACTCACCTCACGTTTTTTGAATGACTTAACAGGTTCAGAGCTATTTTTTAAATGCGAAAATTTGCAAAAAGCAGCCGCATTTAAAGTACGTGGGGCTTGTAATGCAGTCTTTGGATTGACTGATGAGAAAGCCAAAAAAGGGGTAGCTACGCACTCGTCAGGTAATCATGCACTATCACTGTCATATGCAGCAGGACAACGTGGTATTGATGTCACTGTTGTGATGCCAAGAACAGCGCCTCAGGCAAAGAAAGATGCTGTGATTGGCTACGGTGGCACTATCGTTGAGTGCGAGCCGTCAACCAGTTCACGTGAAGCAGTATTTAGCGAAGTAGTGGCACAATCTGGTGCTGACTTTGTGCACCCCTATAACGACCCACGCGTGATAGCAGGTCAAGCTACTTGCTCTAAAGAGCTGATTAATCAGGTTGATGAACTCGATATTGTCATTGCCCCTATCGGTGGCGGAGGCATGATCTCTGGCACTTGCTTAACCCTATCGACAATAGCGCCTCAAATACAGGTCTATGCTGCTGAGCCCGTTAACGCCGATGACGCAGCACGCTCATTTAAAGCGGGTTATATCATCGCTGATGATGCGCCAAACACCGTGGCTGATGGCCTAAAAGTCCCTCTAAAAGAACTCACCTGGCATTTCGTCAAGAACCATGTAACCGACATTTTAACGGCTACAGAAGATGAAATTGTCGCGGCGATGAAGATTGTTTGGCTACGAATGAAACTCGTTATCGAGCCTAGTAGTGCGGTTTCGCTGGCGACCATCATAAAGAACCCTGAGATATTTAAAGGTAAACGAGTTGGAATCATTATTACCGGAGGCAATGTTGATTTAGACAAGCTTCCTTGGATGAGCCAGTAAATTAGATCCCGATTGGCATAACGATAAACAGATGGAGACAACAATGACAACAGTAACGACAACAATGACAACCACAAGCGACTTAGCCGTCGGTTACGACGTTCCCGCACTACCAGGGATGGCCGAAGCCGACATTCAAACTCCCTGTTTGGTGGTCGACCTTGATGCATTAGAGCGTAACATTCGTACCATGGGACAACTTGCAAAAGAGATGGGCGTTCGCCATCGAGTGCATGGGAAAATGCATAAGTCTGTCGATATTGCTCTTCTACAGGAGAGTTTAGGCGGCAGCTGTGGGGTATGTTGTCAAAAAGTATCCGAGGCTGAAGTCTTCGCCCGTGGTGGGATAAAAGATGTACTAGTATCAAATCAAGTTCGCGACCCCGCAAAAATAGACCGTTTAGCCCGCTTGCCAAAGCTTGGAGCACGTACTTTATGTTGCGTTGATGATATCGATAATGTTGCTGAACTCGCCTTGGCCGTTAAAAAACACGGCACTGAAATTGAATGTTTAGTAGAGATAGATTGCGGCGCTGGTCGTTGTGGTGTCAGTGAAGGTCAACCCGTTGTAGATATCGCTAAAGCTATTGCGGCAACACCTGGGCTAAAGTTTGCTGGCATTCAAGCTTATCAAGGCGCGATGCAGCATATGGAAAATTTCCTCGAGCGTAAAGAAAAAATAGATATTGCAGCAGCGATGGTTGCACGCACTATCGCCATGCTTAAAGAGGAAGGGCTAGAGTGTGACATCGTCGGTGGCGGGGGTACAGGTTCCTACTATTTCGAGGGAAACTCGGGAGTATTTAATGAGTTACAGTGTGGATCTTATGCCTTTATGGACGCTGATTATCAGCGTATACATGACAAAGATGGCCAAAAAATCTCTGAATTTGAAAACGCCCTGTTCATATTAACTTCGGTGATGAGCCACACCAAAACTGACAAAGCGATCTGTGATGCTGGCTTAAAAGCACAATCTATAGACAGTGGCTTACCTTATATCTTTGGCCGTAATGATGTCCAATACATCAAGTGTTCTGATGAGCATGGTGTTATTTCAGATCCCACTGGCGCACTAAGAATAAATCAAAAACTGAAGCTGGTGCCCGGTCACTGCGATCCAACCTGTAATGTTCATGATTACTACGTAGGTGTGCGTAACGGCATAGTTGAAACACTATGGCCAGTTTCAGCTCGTGGTAAAGCCTACTAAATCCATCACAAAACCGATTAATGCTCAAGGTAATGCGTAAGTCAGAAATCACCTTGAGCCAATAAGTTTCACGTTTTGCCCATTGCGCGAGCATAAAAGGATTCACCATAGCTTTTTATAGCCATAGCTTCTTAGTTCCCAACTATGCTTTGCCCTAGCTTACTAGGGGGTGATTGAAATATGACCGTCTTTTACACTCGCCAGTGGGATTTTTTATTTAGGAATACTCGATGAATCATTCAACTCCGAACACACATTCAATACCTAGCACTGATCCAAGCACAAATACAGGCATCACTCTTGTATCAGAAGCGGTATGCCAGCAAGTTATGGGCCGTACAGATGCGTTTAGCGCAGTAGAGAAGGTATTTTCTGCCATGGCTAAAGATACCGCTTATAACTTTCCAGTCATACGCGAAGCCATTGGCCATGCAGATGCCCTCTATGGCTTTAAATCAGGCTTTGATCGTGAAGGCATGGTACTAGGTTTGAAATCAGGCGGTTATTGGCCAGGTAATACAGAAAGACAATTAACCAATCACCAATCGACGATTATTTTATTTGATCCTGATACGGGAAGATTAGTATCTCTGGTTGGCGGCAACTATCTGACAGCGATACGAACAGCGGCATCATCTGCAGTGTCAATCAATCATCTAGCCCGTAAAAATGCTAGAACACTAGGTATCATAGGTGCAGGTCATCAATCGAGTTATCAACTTCAAGCGGCCTTGGAACAGCGCCCTTTTGAAAAAGTGCTCGCATGGAATAACGATGCCTCTAAACTGACTAAATTGGCCAAAATATGTGATGAGCTATCAGTGCCTTTTGAGTCCGTGAGCCGTGAAACACTGTGTGCTCAATCTGACGTTATTATTACCATTACCTCGGCATTTCAAGCATTAATCAACCAAAAGTGGATCAAACCAGGTACGCATATTGCTTGCATGGGAACCGACACCAAAGGAAAGCAAGAGGTTGATGCCGAGCTATTCACCCATGCCACAGTATTTACCGACGAGTTAACACAATCGACAACCATTGGTGAGGCGCAACACGCTGTCGCCGCTGGGCTCATTGATCCTAAGGACATAATTCCTATCGGCGACGTGATAAATGGCTCTCACCCGGGTCGAACATCAGATAATGAGATCACGCTTTTTGATGGTACGGGTGTGGGTCTACAAGACTTAGCTGTCGCTTCTGTCGCTGTCAAGTTAGCTCAAGCCCAAGGGAAAGCGACCTATGTTAATCTTTAAAAGCGACCTTGATATGGAAGCTTTGATAAAAGAGCTTAGTGAATAACCTGCTTTACAGATACTCTCTTTTAGGTCAACGTTATCATTACACAACAAAAATCGAATTAAAAAATAACAGCACAGGAGCAGAAATGTCATTAAATGTTTATCTATCTGGAGAGATCCATACCGATTGGAGAGAACAGATAATTCAAGCCTGTCAGAAATTAGAACTTGATATCATATTCTCGTCTGCAGTTACAAACCACGACCAAAGTGACAGCGCAGGAGATATGCTCAGGCAAACCAATACCGATGAAAGTCAAGGCTATTGGCGTGACCACCGTTCAGCAAAAGTGAACGCCATCAGAACAAAAACATTAATAGCAGCCTGTGATATCGCCATTATTCGTTTTGGTGATAAGTACAAACAATGGAATGCCGCCTTTGATGCTGGTTACTGTGCGGCACTGAACAAACCCTACATCACACTGCACAGTGAGGATATCATTCACCCACTCAAGGAAGTAGATAGCGCGGCTCACGCATGGGCGACCACTGTCGAGCAGGTCGTAGAAACACTGCAATATATTAGTCAGAAGTAAAAAGTGTGACGATATCCCTACTCGTGTGTGTATTAGAGCAGTTTCGAAGGCGGCTATACATCGCCTTCGATAAAATGCTTTTCCTCTTTTCTCCTAGCCAACTTAAAAACCATTCATGTACCAAGGTCCTTCGCAAGACTCCGTGAAATAGCCCTAGTGTATAATAAATATCAAGCCAGCCACCGTTAATCCATAATGTATCGACTCTGAATAAGAGTGAACAAGCATCACGCTTTTAATCGTGCCAGTCATTAATTCTTGATCTTGAATTCAATGCTAAGAGATGGCATTTTGGTGATTGAGTATGGGAAGCGCCAAAGTCTTAAATTTAACTATTGGCGCCGAAGTCTCTTGTTATAGCTGTATTTCGTTACATATACCCGTTCTGCTGTTTGCCTTTTCCGTAAGCCGATGATTACATGCACGCTGCAAATTTATTTCAGCTTGTGAAGAATTTGGAAACGCATTAATTATAAAAGAAAATAATTGTAATGAATTATCAGCCATATTGGACCAAAGAAGCTCAAACGCAAGTGAAGATAAGCTTTGCTGGCTAAAATCTAAGTGGTTATTTTCAGATTTTAAGTCGTTAAATTTTTCGTTAAAATCCCCAGAAACAATCCCTTTTATTAAGGTCAAAGTTGCATCACTTTTCCGTTCTGGAACCTCTTGACCATATAATACAGCTGCTATATCGTAAGTGAGTTGCTCTTTCAAGAAATAGCTTATTCCAGTATTGCTTAAAAGAATAATACTGTGCTCATCATCTATAAGTTGATTTCTCTATAATTTTACCCAGTAAAAAATAACCAAGATTAGAGTAAAGGTAATCCTCCCTGGGCTCAAATAGGGGCGTTTTTTTGGTTATTAGATTAACAAATTCCTGCTCCGATGTTTTCCTGTGGAAATTAGCATTAAACCACCCGTATTAAAACTACCTACGTAACAAATTGACGTAAAGTAATAAGCTGTACCATGACGCCTAATGTATTATTGAAGCGCTCCCGAGAAACTGAGGTGCGACACTTTAACTTTCTTAAGGCGCTAGTGAAGGTAACACACTACCAAATTTTCTAATCTTTCGCTGCAGCTCAATAGGTAGTTGCCAGTAACGCTTGTTTGAGTGCGTGCCAAGTCCAGTGACTCGCAAATCATCGTCTATTTGCCATTTTTGGGCTACTTCATTCGCATTAGATCTTGTACGACCATCATCCACGGCTTTCCCATCGAGCAATACTAGATAAGCGACTTCCTGCCAGTAGTCTGCCACTCTGGAACCATCATTGCTGACGACTTCAATTTCCTGACCAAATGACACTGACAATATATCGGTGGTATTAGCCATTTCAACGCTTATGATTTGCTTGAATCGCATGGTTAACCTCAAAAATTAGAAGGGCATAATGTTACCCCTGCAGTATTCCAGCGTCAATAACACTCTTGGCTAAGGAAATAAGGAAATAAGGAAATAAGGAAGTGGTTGTTAATCGCGGCTTTGACTTGTGTTCTTCTGGGACGGGGCATAATCACCTTAAACCAACAACTAAAAATGAGTGGCGCACTGCTACTTTGAACAAGAGGCACAACATTAAACATTACCTAAAACAGAACGATATCTCGTTCTGTTATTTGCATAATAAAGAGTATCAATAAACCTCAGCTTCAGGCTTATACAACACTTGCCATGCTGTTGATAAGGAAAGACGCGACTTCGCGCGGCCTATCCTTATTTGTTATGTGAAACCTAACCGGCACTACTCTTCTAAAATAACTTCGAAGCCACCATATATTAAACGTTTACCATCAAAGGGCATTGGATTTTGAGCTGGATCCATTCTAGGGTCTTCCATAATAGCTTCCCAACCCGCATCACGAACTTCCTTTGTTGGCCATATAACAGATGAAAAGACTACTGTTTCATCTTTGCCACATTTCACAGCCATTGGGAAGGATGTAATATCACCATCAGGAACATTATCTCCCCAACTTTCAGTAACTTTTAGTGCTCCGTGATCTTTGAAGACGACCGCAGATAACTTCGCATGTTCAATGTACTTTTCTTTATTTACTGTTGGTACTGCGGCAACAAAACCATCGACATAAGGCATATATTATTCCTTTTATACTCTACAGGTTGAAGTTCACATAACGCCGCGTTAAGTAGTGAGCAACACTACCACCTTGCTAAACCATTTCACCGTAAACACAAAACTCAACTTGAATTGAAAACGCCGAGTGTTGCGAATCTGTCTTAAACGCTTTGTTAGCTGTGTACTAGCCTCAGCTCAATTTTCTGAAGTTGAATAAATTACAATTAGACCCGGTGTAATAATCGTGGCAAAAATAGCTATTACTGCACTAACTGCATCGGGAAGAACTAAAGAAAGAGTGCCTTTAATTAATTTTGTATACAAAAGCGCAGGAGCCATGACCCAATCAGGCATAGGGATTAGATGAAACCCAACGAGCACGATTGCGGAATATGCAATTACACACCACCGAACAATTTGCCATGTAGCCTTTACTTGTTCACCAACTTTTTCCTGCATAATTTCACTTTCTGATATTCAACTAACTGCAATTATGCCACCACAAGAATGGCACACCATTAACTAAGATCAACAATTTTAAATTGAACTCCTACCTGACGATTTCAGCAAGCAGCTAACATTTGTATATACGACTTGCGCGTTTTGCCAAGTCCACTTGGGAAAGCGTGCACAAGCCTCAATTTTTAAAACCTTATTGATACAATGCATTACGGAAAATCAAACCTAATGGTATCCAATACACCTATTGATAAAACTTTGTCGCACACTTTACTTGCCTGTTATCTCAGCGATTCAAAGTCGCACACTTTTATCCTACTGAATTTACACAGTTTATTTACACTACACAATAGCAAAGCGTGAATAGAATCGTAAAGGTAGCCTTGATTTCTTGGGAAAAACGATAATGCTGTATAAAAACACAGTAACCTTATGGGTCAGGAAATGAAGCACTCAAGTCCTTTTTTGGAGTCAATTCGACAAGAAATTCGATTACGGGGCTTCAGCCTTCGCACCGAAAAAACTTATCTATATTGGATCAAGCGTTACATACTCTTCCATCAAAAGACACATCCTGACAATCTTGGGGCTGTCGATGTTAAGAACTTTTTGAGTTGGTTAGCAAACAATCAGAATGTAGTGGCTAATACACAAAAGGTCGCGCTAAATTCACTGGTATTTCTGTATCAACAGTGCCTAAAAGTCGAGCTAGGGGATTTAGGTTTTAGCTTGGCCACAAAGCAACGGACGTTACCAACGGTTTTATCGCCCAAGGAGGTCGCTCAGATTTTGTCGCATATGAATGGAACGGCAAAGTTTGTGATAATGAAAATGGGTTTGGTCCATCGTTACCCTGCTCATTAAGGAAAAAATATCCTAACACTTGTCGCCAATCGGCTTGGATGTTTTTATTTCCATCAAGCAATATCTGTCAACATCCAGTGACGAAAATGCCCTGCAGGCATCACCGACATGACAGTACCATAAGGAAAACACTTCAAAAAGCAGTGAGATTGACTCAAATAATGAAAAAAGTTAATTGTCATACATTCAGGCATTCGTTTGCAACACACCTCTTACAAACAGGAACTGACATAAGAACCGTACAAGAGTTACTAGGCCATAACTCTCTGAATACCACCCAGATATATACTCATGTTTTAGGGCAACACTATGCAGGTACCGTTAGCCCTTTAGATGCCTTGTAATATTGATAAGATATAGAATCACCGTCTCATAAAAATGTCTCAAAATACAGGGGCCATACGTCGTTCTTTCACATCCATATGAGAATGACATTAGTACCTCTGAACTCCACGGATGGAGACAATGCCATCAAGCTTCAATCGAAATATTTGTGACATGCAAACCTAGTCTATCCCACATCCCTTGAGGATTATTTGAGTTAACGAACTGACAACATCTTCAAAATCTTCATCACTCATTGACTCTTTGTTTAAGGCCGCAACCACTTGCACATTAAAGTCAGCGTAGTGTTGAGTAGAACTCCAGATAAGAAATAGCAAATGGTAAGGATTAACCTTATCAATCAAGCCTTGATCGATCCAAGCATCAATCACATCGACTTGGCTTTGTAGCCAGGTTCCGAAATCCCCATAGAGGTAATCATTTAATATTGGTGCGCCATGGATTAGCTCACTGGCGAAGATTCTAGAGGAATCAGGATCATCTTTAGAATGCATAACTTTGGCACGAATGTAAGCGCTAAGTGCCTGTTTAGGATCCTTATCAACCGACAAGGTATCATACTCTCTGTTCCAAACATCGATGATGTTACTTAGCAGCTGTTGGTACAAATCGGTTTTATCTTGAAAGTAGTAATGGATATTTGCTCTGGCAATATTAGCCCGCTCTGCAATTCGCTTAATTGAGGCACCTTTAAAGCCATAGGTGACAAATTCTTTCTTAGCAGCATTGAAAATAACAGCCTTATTCTTTTGCCGAATATTGCCTTCTGAAGCTTTAGCTTTGACCACAGTAACTTCCTGTCAGAGGTGCAAAAAAGATAAAATCAGCGACATGGAACATGCCGCTGATGAGTTAATTTAATTAGATAATAAAAGTGACCTCTTTTCAACCATAAAAGAGGCGTCCAATCATTAACCCCTTACATTAATTCATCGCTTTCACTTCAACTCTTCGTTGATGCAACAGTGGCTCTGTATAACCATTTGGCTGGAATTTTCCTTTAAAAATCAGCTCGATTGCCGTTTGAAATGCAATGTTAGACTTAACGTTTTCAGCCATCGGTTCGTACCTTACATCGGTGATATTTTGCATATCGACCACCTTGGCCATCTTGTGTAAAGATGCCATCACTTGTTCACTGGTTAACAGTCCATGGTGTAACCAGTTACAAATATGTTGGCTAGAGATACGCAAGGTCGCTCTATCTTCCATACGACTAACATCATTAATATCGGGCACTTTGGAGCAGCCAGTACCGTGATCTATCCAACGTACTACGTAACCCAACAAGCCTTGAATATTATTATCTAACTCATGTTGAATATCTTGTTGACTCAAGTTATCTCGGTTCTTCAACAGTGGAATGGTCAATAGATCCGTTAACTCATCATTATATAAAGAGTTATCTATTTCAGCTGAAAACAACTGTAGCAGCTTGTCCTGGATTTCACTGACGTTAACGTGGTGATAATGCAATACGTGCAGAGTCGCGGCCGTTGGTGACGGTACCCACGCACAGTTTGCGCCAGATTGTGGATGGTCTATCTTACTTTTTACCATGGCTGACATCTGATCGGGTATCGCCCACATCCCCTTGCCTATTTGGGCTTTGCCCTTAAAGCCAGCTTGTAGGCCAATGCGTACGTTGCGGTTTTCATAGGCTGCGATCCACTTTTCATTTTTCATCAGCTCTTTTCGCGCCATGGGCCCCGCTTGCATGCTGGTGTGTATCTCATCCCCTGTTCTATCTAAAAAGCCAGTATTAATAAAGGCGACACGGTCCTTACTGGCACGAATACACTCTTTTAAATTAACCGATGTACGACGCTCTTCATCCATAATACCCATCTTGATGGTATTGGTGGCTAAACCTAAACTCTCCTCAATGCGAGTAAACAGCTCATTACTAAATGCCACCTCTTCAGGTCCATGCATTTTCGGTTTAACAATATATACACTGCCTTGACGAGAGTTTTTAAACGCTGAATTACCTTTTAGATCATGCAAAGAGATAAGTGTCGTCATTAACCCATCTAAAATACCTTCCGATACCTCTTGGTTGTCTAATGTGAGCACAGCGTCATTTGTCATCAAATGACCAACATTGCGAATAAACAACAGGCTACGGCCAGGCAGTGTCAACACCTGATTGTCCAAACTTGTGTAGTTCCTATCAGCATTTAATTTACGCGTGATCGATACGCCATTTTTTTCAAGGGTTTCAGTTAAATCTCCTTTCATCAGGCCAAGCCAATTACGGTACACTGCCGTCTTATCTTCAGCATCAACGGCAGAGATTGAGTCTTCACAATCTTGTATCACACTCAAGGCCGACTCTAAAATGATATCAGCAACAGAAGCAGGGTCTGTTTTCGCGACAGGCATACTGGGATCAATTTTGATCTCTATGTGTAAGCCATTATTTTTAAAAAGCAGCGCACTTGGATTCTGTTCATCACCATTAAAACCAACCAGTTTATCAGGATCTTGTAAACACACTAGAACACCCAATTGAAGCTTGACGACAAGTGCAGAGTTGGCAATTTGATAACTAACGACATCGCCATGGCTGCCATTTTGCAGCGGGATAACGTCATCTAAAAATTGACGACCATAGGCCTGCACTTTTGCGCCCCGAACTGGATTATAGTGCCGAGTGATCCCCGCTCCGTTATCATCACTTATCACATCGGTACCATAGAGTGCATCATATAAACTACCCCAACGCGCATTGGCAGCGTTTATAGCAAAGCGTGCATTCATTAAAGGCACCACAAGCTGTGGGCCTGCCACTTTACCGACTTCATCGTCAACATAAGCGGTCGTGATAGAGAAGTCCTCTTTCTCTTCAACGATGTATCCAATATCAGTTAAAAATTGCTGGTACTTTGCTTGTTCGATACCATCATTTACCCCCAGATTGTTGTCAGCATGCTTGTGATCACGCTTCTGCTCTAAGTGCCATGCATCTATTTGCGTCTGAAATCTTGTTCTAGTCGCTAATAGTTGCTCATTTATAGGCGTGAATTCATTAAAGAGGTTCGCCATTGAAAGCCAAAAACCTTCCGCATCGACACCAGTTCCTGGTAGCACTTCATGCTCAACAAAGTTGTATAAACACTCGGCAACTTTGTAACCATTCTTTATAACTCGTTTATGCATATGCTAATTGACTGCCTTGGCTGATGATTGGGAAACATTTGATAACCAAATGGCTAACGTCGTACGCTCTTCATCGGTCATCTCGGTCTTGTTCATAAACGGCATATCTTTAGCATCAATCACTCGTGCTTGAATGCGCGGTGCCCATTGCACAATACTTGCTTCATCGGAAAATATGATGCCAGCAGGCGCAATCGTAAACACATCATCAGTCGGCGCATCTGAATGACAACTACTACAACGTGCATCGATAATATGCTTGATTTGGGTGAGCCCTACGGTTTGCTGCTTCTGTTCAGCGCTAAGTTCAGTAGAAACAGGCGCTATAACAAAGGCAAGCGCAATGGTGGCGACCACGGATCCCACAAGTATTAATGGCTTTTGCTTACCAAAATGGCGTAATACAAAGTATTGGCGAACCGCAGCAGTAATGACAATGATCGCAATCAACACTAACCAGTTGGCACTATGGTTATAGGTCATTGGATAATGGTTTGAGATCATGATGAAGATGATTGGCAACGTAATATAGGTATTGTGTGTTGAACGCAGCTTGGCGTTCAATCCGTAAGCAGGATTTGGTGTTTTCCCCTCCTCAACCGCTTTCACTAAAGCACGTTGTGACGGCATTATCCCGAAAAACACATTACCCGCCATAATGGTGCCGATGATTGCGCCTATGTGCATATAAGCGCCACGAGCACTGAACACTTGGGTTAATCCATAAGATAATGCAGTGATAACAAGCATCAAGATCACGCCTAGCACTAAACTGTGATTTTTAAGTTTAGTGCGCACTAAAAACTCATAGCTACCGACACCCAGTACAATGGATCCCACACCGATAGCAATGGCTTGAAATTGGGTTAAATCAGCAACGCGCTTATCGATAAGGTATGTGTCAGCACCGACATAAAACATCAGTGATAACAGTAGAAAACCAGTTAACCACGTGGTATACGCTTCCCACTTAAACCAATGTAAATTAACTGGGATCTGTGGCGGCGCCAATTTATATTTAGCGACTTCATAAAAACCGCCACCATGAATAGCCCAAAGATCACCACTCACCCCTTTGTCGGCCTTCCATTGCGGTGGTTTTTCCAAATGGTTATCTAACCAAACAAAGTAAAATGATGCACCAATCCAAGCGATGCCTGTGATCACATGTGCAAAACGAATAATTAAGTTTAACCATTCATTAATATAGGGATCCATAAGCTTCCTCAATTTTTTATAATTAGTTGTTGTACTCGTTCTTGTTTTTTTATCTGACTAGCATCTACACTCGCTCACCCATAATATGCGTCGCTTTTATATGACGTTCGTCACCTAACATACTTAAGATGAAAAGCTTTTCAGACAAATTGTTACAGTGCTGCATACGGCGAGACATAAGCTCGGTGGCATGATAGTCAAGGACGATAAAGTCAGCCTCAGCACCTTTAGTGAAATTACCAATTGTGCCTTCAAGATCTAAGGCCACTGCGCCACCTAACGTGGCTAAATAAAACGATTGGATCGGACTCAGTTTATCTGCTCGAAGCTGCTGAGTTTTGTAACCTTCGTTAAGCGTGCTTAGCATTGAAAACGTGGTGCCAGCACCAATATCTGTACCGTAACCAACATTAACATCATACTTTTGCGCCTGTTTTAGGTTGAATAGCCCGCTGCCTAGAAACAAGTTTGAACTTGGACAAAATGCAATTGCTGCATCGGTTTCACCTAAACGCTGACATTCGCTGTCATGCAGGTGGACGCCATGTGCGAAGACACTGCGACGGCCCAACAATTTATGTTGATCATAAACATCTAAATAGCCCTTGTTGTCAGGAAATATTTCATTGACCCAAGCTATTTCATCTTTGTTTTCACTAAGATGAGTGTGTAGATATACGCTAGGGTTTTCAGCCAGCAGTTGGCCTGCTTTATTGAGTTGTTCGGCTGAGCATGTTGGTGCAAACCTTGGTGTGATGGCATATTGCAATCTATCGACTTTATGCCACTTTTCAATCAGTGCTTTACTGTCGTCATAACCGGTTTGTGCAGTATCGGATAGATAGTCTGGACAGTTTTGATCCATTAGTACCTTGCCACAAATCATACGTAATTTTTTCTGTTGAGCCACAGTAAAGAAAGCCTCAACCGACTCTTTATGTACAGTGCCGAACACTAATGCGGTGGTGGTTCCAGCTGCAAGCAGTTGAGTTAAAAAGAACTCGGCCACTTTTTTCCCATGCTCAAAATCTTCAAATTGTCGCTCGAAAGGAAAAGTATAATTTTCTAACCATTCAAGTAGTTGCTCACCATAAGAGGCAATCATCTCTGTTTGCGGGTAATGCACATGAGTGTCGATAAAGCCTGGCATTATTAGTCCAGTTTCATAATGGGCGACCTCAATCGATGGGTCCAATGTGGGTAATAGTTCGCTCGCATCTCCTACCTGCTCAACCAATCCATCTTTGATAATTAACAGTCCGTCATCAAAGTGCTGGTAGCTCTCTTCTAGACGACCCTTGGCTGGATCAGACAAGAAGTGCAGTAACTCTCCCCGGTATGCTTTCAACATTATCATTTACCTTTTTATCGTATCGTTTGCAGTTTTATTATTAGATACCAATCTGGGTTGGTATTTTGTTGCTAAACTCGTTTGCTACCACAAAACGAATCATCATGGCGGTTAAAAATCGCGCTTAACGTTGAGCAATTAACAGTGATCCATCGAGTACAAGCGCATCACAATTATCTCCCTCTCCGCCTCTATCGATCACCAAGAAATCACTCTCATCAAGGGTCGCTAAACAGAAGTGATGCCAAGTTCCTTTGTGATAATTAACTCCCTGATCTGAACTTGCGATAAACACTTCAATCTTGTTGACATCGAACTCACCAGCCGGTGCCACGACCACTATGTAGGGATTATTTCCCATAGGTATAAATGCCTGACTGCCATGGGGATGACGCTCCATCATCTTAATCGCTATCGGCAGTGCTAACGGCTTTGCACGGAAAATACTGATCAAGGTATGACCGCCATTATCACTCACATCAACCTTAGCTAAATCATGGTAACGTTGAGCAAGGCCATCATTTATCGACAAGATTTTTGCATCAGGCGTGGCCTCGATAACATCACCAAAGGCACTAAATGCGGCTTGTGTTAATGGTTTTGATGTAAGAAGTCTTAACTTATCTGTCATCATATTTTCCATTCTATTCACCTTAGCTGCCGCGGTAGGTTGAATAACCAAATGCAGTTAATAACAAAGGGATATGGTAATGACTATTATCGCCATCAAGTTCAAAGACAATATCGACATAGGGATAAAATCCTTTGTCGTTATTGGCGTTAAAGTAAGTGCTAGTATCAAAATGCATTCGATACACACCAGCATCCAGAACTCTGTCATCAGCCAATAATCCGCCAATGCGTCCGTCTAGGTTAGTGATACCCGATGCCAATACTTGCCACTCGCCTTCTACTTGAGCAAACAGGGTAATGGGTAAACCGGGTGCAGGTTTTCCACGCGTAGTGTCCAGAACGTGCGTTGTTATTTGGCTCATATCTTTTACTCTTATTTATTAGGCTGCAATATTCTTGCTTATCACAAATTGACTCAAATTAGTTTCTGCAGACGTAGCTGAAAAATTTTGCGCTGCTCTTCTGCTGCATTAACTAGCTCAGTGATTTTGTCGTTAGGTAATCGCGCAAGCAGCAAGCTCAACATCTCCTCAGCACTCTTGCCTGTGGCGCACACGATAAAGATAAAACCAAACTTTTTAAGGTATTCAGCATTACCATTGGCTAAATCTTGTAAGACTTGCTCTGATGCCTGATTGACAGCACCTTGCTCACCGCTGGCAAGCGCCTTAGTATTGGCATATTTCGCACGTAAGGTATCAACATTGCCGATCTGAGGGTGACCTTCAAACGCTTCTAAAAGGTCATATTCTCCCAAGCTTTTCCAAGCATCATTGGCCTTAGATGCTAACACTTGAGCATTTAAAAATGGTCTTGATGACACCATCACTTCAACCCAATTTGATGCCGTGCAGCACTGCATAAAAGCATGTGTAGCTTGCTCAACAGGTAGGTTATTTAACGTATCTAAATTCATCTCAGTCCCCATTAATCTTTGCGCTTACCGAATAAACGCATACGTGCAATACCACCATCAGGGAAGATATTGAGGCGCACATGGGTGAAACTTTGTTGGCTATTTGGCACTATCTCATTGATAAACAAATGTTCACGATGTGCATGGAGTTTGGTGCGAGTAATAATGGGTTGCCATAGGTCCGCTTGTTGATCATCAGTGAAATCATCACTGTCTGATACCATCCCCTCTAGCGAGAAAGTATCAGGGAAATTACCTTTAAAGTGACAGGTATCAATAAGCACCTTCTCGATCGAACCACGGCTAGCCAACTTTACGATAGACCAATCAGGACCGGGATCACGACGTCGCTTAGTTTCCCAACCTGCGCCCATATTGGCAGGTCGACCAGGCATAATCAGGTTATTCTTGTCGCTAAAGAACATATCGCTGGCAAGCAGAGCCCTACCACCATTCTTAATATAGGCAAGATCGATAAGCTCACCGGCAATGAACTGTTCCCAATTCACATCAGCTTCGCCATAAACGCGGATCCGGGCAATACCTCCATCAGGGAACATGTTGAGACGAATGTGGGTCCAAGCAGTATCATTGCTTATTGAGAATAAATTTTGACTATGGGCCTCAACCTTAGTTTGCGCTAACAGGGCATGCCAGACGGTTTCCTCACTAGGTTCAATCTCGCTCACACAAGCTTCAACCGACACGGCCTCAGGTGCGTTACCACGGAAATAGTTAGTATCGATATCCACACCACGGATCAAACCTTTAATACCAAGCTTGATAACGCACCAATCAAATTCACGACCATCATCACGGCCGTAACTACGACGAGACTCCCAACCATCCATCCACTTACCGCGATCGGTAAATTTATCATCGATAAAAATGCCACGACCCGGTTTGATTAAATTTTCCATTTCGGCAAAAAAGTCATCACTACACACGAGTGTTTCACCGCCCACGCCTTCACTGGCAAGATCAACGTATTGAGATTTAAATTTTCTTTCAAGCTCAAGCGCTTCGCCTGTTAACTTATTTTGTTGTTGTGTATCGATATCTAGCATCATAACGTCGAGATCCTATTTAATATTTAGTATATTTTATAATTGGTTATGGTAATTTCTGCTGCCGTTACAGCTTTCCCTTTAGTAAAGGTCGTCCAATCGGCGCGTTGATAAATTCATCTTGCTGGTACACATGATGGCCTCGCACATAAGTATGCAAAATTTGTCCGGTGACTTGTCGGCCTGCATAGGGAGTAATATTGTGGCGATGTTTGATCATTTCATTGGTGATGGTGTAACTTACTTCAGGATCAAACACTACAAAATCAGCGTGATACCCGGCTGTTATCTGGCCTTTTATGCTATCTAAACCGGCAAACTTAGCGGTTTTACTCGACATTAATCGAGCCAGATCTACTAAGGTAAAGCCGCGTTCTTTCGCTTCGGTCCAAATCAGTGGCAGACCAAATTGCAAGGCTGATATTCCGCCCCACGCTTTTTCAATATCACCGGTGTCGATATGTTTGAGCTCGGGCGTACAGGGAGAGTGATCTGACACAATAAAATCTAAACGCCCATCGGTAACTGCTTGCCATAAATGTTCACGATTGCTGTTCTCACGAATAGGCGGGCAACACTTAAACAAGGTTTTACCATCCGGAATATTTTCTGAAGCAATCGTTAGATAATGTGGGCAGGTTTCGGCAGTAAAGCGTAAACCCTCGCTTTTCGCTGTCGCAATCGATGCGAGTGCTTCATCAGATGAAAGGTGGACGATATGAATCTTACAGTTATCCCCCCGCTCTTTTGACTCTCGAGCCATATCCACCATGAGTGAAATGGCATCATTCTCCCAACGCTTAGGTCGAGAGGCTAAAAAGCTGTTGTATTTATCACTCACAACCACATCATTAAAGCCACCGCAGTCAAGCTCAGCATGAATCAAGTAAGGCACATCGTGTTTGGCTAGAATAGGCATGGCCGCACGAATATCTTTGGCTTCGACGTTAGGGAACTCCGGGATACCTGAGTCAATTAAAAAGGATTTAACCCCTAATACGCCAGCATTAAGCAGTTCATCTAGATCATCGATATTTTGTGGGATAACCCCGCCCCAAAAACCACAATCAACCCATAACTTGTCGTCAACTGAGTTCAATTTCTCTTCGAATGCCGCCTTGGTGGTTGTCACGGGAATGCAATTTAACGGCATATCCACTAATGCGGTAATACCACCTGCTGCCGCGGCTTGAGTGGCCGTGTTAAAGCCTTCCCATTCAGTACGACCGGGTTCGTTAATATGCACATGCGAATCAACCAAACCTGGCATAATAACCTGATCAGCATAATCGAGCACCTCGCACTCAAGCGCCATGCCATAAGGGTGGACGGCATGAATAAGCTCGCCTTTAATCTCAACACAGGCAGCAATCATCTCGCTGATACCATTATCCGTTACGATTACGTTTTTACTCTGTAGGGCAAAATGTGTCACCTTACGGCTCCTATTGATTACATGAAAACGGTTAAATAGATCAAATGACTAAAATAGAAAAAGCTAGTCCGCGTTAAGCAGTGCTTTAAACTCTTTCCAAAAAATGCCCTGTTGGGTCGCTGGAACAGACTTTGGTTTAGGTAATGTAGAGCTTGCGTCTTGCTGGAGTACGTTAACAAGCTGCAGCTCTCGTTCTACTGCCGCTTTTTGCTCCGCTTGATATAAATTCACTATTTCACCAGCGACGGAGATAGCGACCTCCATGGGTAACTTACCGCCAACCTGCTCAAGACCAATAGGGCAACTCATCCGAGCGACTTGCACAGGATCGACCTCTCTATGCTTGTAACGCTGTAGAAAGCGGCGCCTTTTAGTGTCAGATGCGATCAAACCTAAATAGGAGAAATTGCCACGCTTTAACACCGCTTGGGTGATCTCAAAATCCATTTGATGATTATGGGTCATCACCACAAAATAACTGTTTGCAGGCATACTGGCGACTTCAAACTCAGGCTCTTCACTGACCACTTTAGTCACATTTTGGTACATCTCTATGTTGGTCGGAAACTGCTCTTCACGGCTATCAACCCAAGTAACATGACAAGGAAGCCCAGCTAGAATGGGGATTAACGCTTTGCCCACATGCCCTGCACCAAACAGCATAATATTGACCCCAACAGCAGCGAAACACTCAAACAGCACGCTAGCATTGCCACCACAACATTGGCCCAAATTACTCGCCAGTTGAAAGTGCTCTAACTGTTGATCATTTTTACCTTTAACCAACATGCTTCGAGCGTATTTAGTCGCTTTATGCTCAAGATGACCACCGCCAATGGTGTCAAATATCTCATCTTGGCTTATCACCATTTTAGTGCCGCTGTTTCTTGGTGTTGAACCGGAGACACCCACTAATGTCACTAAGACATAGGCCTTACCTTGTAGACTTAATTGATTAGCTGCGCTACTCCAGTTCATTGGCATCATCTTATCCTCTAGGTTTACTGGCTATTTTTCATCGCTTCCACAGCCCACAGTACACGCTCTGGTGTTGCAGGAGTGTCAAGCGCTGGGCTTAGGGTGTAATTAGAGACGCTTGAGATTGCATCTTTAAGGGCTGACCAAACAGATATTCCGAGCATAAAAGGCGGTTCACCTACCGCTTTTGAGTTATAGATAGTTTGCTCACGATTAGGGTCGTCTGGCACCAAGGTGACGCGAAAATCTAACGGAGCATCACTAATTGCTGGGATTTTGTAGGTAGCAGGGTTGTTTGATAATAGTTGGCCTTTGTCGTCCCAAACCAGCTCTTCAGTCGTCAACCAGCCCATACCTTGAATGAAGGCTCCCTCGATTTGTCCGATATCGATGGCAGGGTTCAACGAATGCCCCACGTCATGCAAGATATCCGCACGCAGTAGCTTGTATTCACCAGTTAAGGTATCAATTAACACCTCAGATACCGCAGCACCCGTTGAGTAGTAGAAGAAAGGACGCCCCCGACCTGTTGCACGATCAAAATGAATTTTTGGGGTTTTATAGAAACCAGTTGCAGATAACGATACTCGTCCCATATAGGCTTGCTGAACAAAATCGGCAAAGCTGAATGTATCAGTCCCAACATGAATTTGATTGTTAGCAAAACGAACGTCACTTGCCTTAACTTCATATTTTTCAATAGCAAATTCAATCAAACGGTCTTTTATGATAATCGCAGCAGCCTGAGCGGCTTTACCGTTCAAATCAGTTCCTGATGATGCTGCTGTTGGTGACGTATTAGGCACCTTATCGGTACGCGTTGATGAAACACCCACTGTCTCTGAATCAACCTGAAACTCTTCAGCCACAATTTGAGCCACTTTAGTATAAAGCCCTTGGCCCATTTCGGTGCCACCATGGTTAACCAACATGGTGCCATCGGTGTAGAGATGGAGTAAGGCACCCGCTTGGTTTAGGTGTTGCACGGTAAATGAGATGCCAAACTTAACTGGCGTTAACGCTAAGCCTTTTTTCAAAATAGTATTTTCATGATTAAACGCGCTGACATTTTCGCGACGAGCCCGATAATCTGAACTCTCCTCTAATGTGGCGATAAGCTCAGAAAGCTTGTTATGTTCAACCTTTTGATAATAGTGGGTTTCATTACGATCATCAGTGCCATATAGGTTGATCTTACGGATCGCTAACGGATCTTTACCAAGATAACGAGCGATATCGTCCATGACCATCTCAATGGTCATCATGCCTTGAGGGCCACCAAATCCACGATAGGCGGTATGGGATACCGTGTTTAATTTACAGCGATTTCCTGTCACCGTCGCTTGATCGAGAAAGTAAGCATTGTCTGAATGGAACATGGCTCGATCGACAATGGCGTCAGAAAGATCCGGTGAATAACCACAGTTACCGTTAACGATAATGTTAATGCCTTTAATCTGGCCATCTTTATCAAAGCCAACATGATAGTTGTTCTCAAATGGGTGACGTTTACCCGTCATGCACATATCATCAGAGCGATTAAGTTTAAACTTCACCGGCTTTTTACTGACATTAGCCAACAGAGCAGCAATACAAGCCCAAGGTGCAGCTTGTGTCTCTTTACCGCCAAACCCACCACCCATACGACGGGTATCCACCACCACTTTATTGAGTGGAATATCCAACACTTCAGCCACGAGTTTTTGCACTTCACTTGGGTGTTGTGAGGAGGAAAACACACTCATGCCTCCCTCTTCTGTCGGCTCAGCCGAAGAGATTTGACCTTCAAGATAGAAGTGCTCTTGGCCACCGACACTGATCTCACCCGATATTTGGTGCTCAGCATTCGCAATAGCAGTTTGAGAGTCGCCGCGTATCATAGAAAATGGCGGGCGAACGAAGCTTTGTTTTGCTAGCGCCTCTTTTACCGTTAATACCGCTTCAAGTTCTTCATATTCGACTTTTGCCAATTTTACCGCGCGATTAGCGAGTTCGTGGCTGGTGGCTGCAACCGCGAACAGTGGCTGACCGACGAATTCAACCTTACCAATAGCCAATACAGGATCCCCAGGAAATACGGGACCAATATCAGTATGGCCAGGGACATCATTAACCGTAATAACGGCAACGACACCCTCAGCGGCTTTAACCGCAGATAAGTCCATGCTTAGAATATTGGCATGAGCCATGGTGCTCTGCCCTACGGCCGCGTGTAATTGTCCTCTCAGTTCAGGTCGATCATCGATATAGACTGCTGCACCGCTGACATGCTTATCAGCACTTTCATGTTTTTTAGAACGACCAACACCACCTAAACCAACATTGCTTTGACTTGTATCCGCCAAATTAATTTTATTGATATCAATAAGACTACGCATAGCTCACCACCCGTGTTTCAATATTTCTATTTTTTAGTTCGAGATAACATTTCTGCAGTAAGTTTTGTGCGACTTTCATACGGTATTTATCCGAGGCACGTACATCTGACATAGGCTGAAAATCATGGGTTAATGCTTGTTGAGCTGCGGTAATGTTCGCTTGGTTTAAGGGCTTACTTAATAGCGCTGCTTCACATTGCTTGGCTCGCATTGGAATGCCAGCCATGCCTCCGAAAGCAAGACGTAGATCGATCACCACATTATCTTTAATGTCGATAAAGAAGGCGGCGAGTACAGCGGAGATATCATCATCGATACGTTTAGAGATTTTATATAATTTTAAAAACTGGCTTGGCTTAGCTTTAGGTATGTAGAAACATTTAATAAATTCAGACTCTTGTAATACAGTTTTCTTATAGGCAACAAAGAAGTCCTCGACCACTATTTTGCGTTCAACATTTCCGCGCTGGAGCGTCATTTCAGCCCCGAGTGCAATAAGCGCTGGTGGCATATCACCGATAGGGGAAGCATTACCGACGTTTCCGCCTAAGGTGCCATTATTACGAACCTGTCTTGAGCCAATACGCTCAATCATCTCACCGAGCTCGTGGTATTCGTCATGAAGCATTGGCGTAAATTCGTTATAGGGCACAGCTGAGCCAATCACAAACTGCTGGTCATTGTTTTCAAGCACTCGCAGCTCATCGACATCGCCCAGATAGACTAAATCATCAATGATATTTAAGTTCTGAGTAACGGATAGTGCTAAATCAGTACCACCAGCGACTAACGTTACACTGGGTTGTTCGAGTAGTTTTGCCGCCAACTCAGTGACATTTTTTGGTGCAAAATAACTGCGCTGATTATCTGACAGTGTGGCTGAAGGTAGTGCTTTAAATTCAATTAATTGCTGCACGGTTTGCTGATAATGCTGAGTAAACGAATCTGGATCTGCATGCTCACTTGATGCCATCGCAGCATCGATTATCGAGCGATACCCCGTACAACGACATAAGTTACCCGCAAGCGCTTCAACGACTTGCGCCCTACTTGGCTGGCGGTTTACTTTATGTAAGGCGAATGATGACATCACAAAACCTGGCGTACAAAAACCACATTGAGATGCATGATTATCAACCATGGATTGTTGAACATGGTGCAACTTAGCGCCGTCTTGAAGATCTTCAACCGTGATAAGTTGCTTGCCATGTAGACTACCGACAAAACTAATACAGGAATTAATCGACTTATAATCAAGTTCTTTATTGTGTGGGATTAATTCAGCAACAACGACAGTACAAGCTCCACAGTCACCAGAACAACATCCCTCCTTGGTTCCTGTATTAAATTGCTTTTCACGTAGATACTGTAAGACCGTCAAATTCGGGTCTGTGTTTTCTAATGTCACGACTTCGTTATTTAATAGGAAACGAACTGTACTTATAGTCATAATTTGTTCCGTAATTAATCTTGTAAATTGGTATGTGCTGAATTTTACTAAATTAGGTATATCAGAACCAAAAACCTGACACAAGTGTCAATTTTACAAAACAACCACAATTCAGCTTTAAAAACACCCGTAATGACGAGTAATTCAACAATAGCTCATATTGCCAAACAAGTGAAAAAGTAGGATAAGCCAAATAATAACAACAGGATGGAATGAAAAAAACAAGATGTAATCGATATGTATCAAAACAATGCAAGATTATTCAACTTCAACTCAATTAATTTTACCTATCGCGACCTAACCGCAATGTCAATACAGTATGCAACTCGAGTTTTATCTCGCATTCGACATGTAAATTAATACTGAAGTCTTTCTCACCGAGTACTGATTATTACACGCTAAATACGGACAGTTCTTCCACCATGTGGAAGTCAAAGTGTGGACAGGTCAAAAAAACAACGATATGTTGAAATTTAAGCTGACACTCATGACAGCTTTTATCAATATTTGGCTTAATCAAAATAGGATGTTGAATTTAGACATTATAAAAATAATCAACAACAAGTAAGGAATCGAAGTGGATACTAATATACCAGTAAAGAATAATGACTTGTTATATGGACTACACGATCGTCCCAAACCACTACAGGCTTTGTTTGCCGCTTTTCAGCATATATTGGCCAGTTTTGTCGGCATTACTACCCCCGCATTAATCATCGGCGGAGTTCTAGGCTTAGGCAGTGAACTGCCTTATCTAATCTCTATGGCTCTGTTTGTTTCAGGAGTAGGGACATTTATACAAGCTAAACGTATAGGCCCAATTGGTTCAGGCTTATTGTGTGTGCAAGGCACAAGTTTTGCTTTTTTGAGTGCGGTACTCGCTGCCGGATTTATTGTAAAAAACAGAGGTGGAACTTCTGAAGATATTTTAGCCATGATTTTTGGGGTGTGTTTCTTTGCCTCATTTGTGGAGATGTTTATCAGCCGCATCATCCATAAGCTTCAAAACATCATTACTCCCGTTGTTACAGGCATAGTCATTACGACTATCGGTTTATCCTTAATTAAAGTGGGCATGACTGATATTGCTGGGGGATTCGGTAATGAAGATATAGGCGCGGCTAAATATCTGATTGTTGGTGGAGTCACTTTAGCCACCATTATAGGTATCAACCGCTTTAGGAATCCTATTTTACGCCTATCTGGCATCATGATCGGGATGCTAGTGGGATATATAACGGCTTATTTTATGGGAATGGTCCATTTCCATTTACCAGATGTCCCCATTATTTCAGTACCAATGCCATTTAAATATGGATTCAATTTTGATTTAGCAGCATTTATTCCGGTAGCCATTATCTCAGTGGTCACGGCCATTGAGACTACAGGAGATTTAACTGCCAACTCTATGGTTTCTAAAGAACCAACCCAGGGGCCGCTCTATATTAAACGAATTAAAGGTGGAGTCTTAGGAGATGGAGTAAACTCTTGTTTAGCTGCGACTTTTGGTAGCTTTCCAATGTCAACATTCAGCCAAAATAATGGTGTCATTCAGCTTACTGGTGTTGCCAGTCGTTATGTTGCTTTCTATATTGGTGTTCTGTTCATTTTGTTAGGGCTATTTCCCATTATAGGCGCAATTTTACAAACATTACCTAAACCAGTGCTAGGCGGGGCGACTTTAGTCATGTTTGGCACGGTAGCATCAGCAGGCGTTCGCATTTTAGCCAGTGCTAAACTTGATCGACGCGATCTTCTCATTATGGCCGTCTCTTTTGGATTAGGGCTTGGAGTTGTTGCTGTACCTGAAGTGACTAATTCATTCACTCCCTTATTTAAAAGTATTTTCAGTTCATCCGTTACCGTTGCTGGCCTATCTGCTATTTTGATGAGTTTGATTATTCCTCAAGAGAAAAGTAAACAAGTACAGGAAGATATATCAGAAGTAACGATAGATGCTGAAAGCGTAAAATAGCTTAAATGATTGTCGGAGGACATTCTCGAATTGTCGTGGGTATATCCCAACGAATAATGTACCTTTCCGGTTTGTGCATTATTGGCTCCTACATCCGGTTTTTAGAAGTTCATCTAAATTTTTATAAACCTGATTATTAGGAATAAATATGCAGGCTAAATCTAATCGTATATGGATTAAAAACCCTCTCGACTGCCTCGATCCATCTTATGCCGCTGGAATAGTTGTTCAAGACGATATTATCAAAGAGTTGATCGCTGCAGACTGTCAACCTCTTAGCGTTGTTGATGAGGTTATCGATGCACGTGAACATGTCCTTATACCTGGCTTAATTAACAGTCACCATCATTTCTATCAAACCTTAACTCGTGCCTTTCCTGCAGCATTAAACAAAGCGTTATTTCCATGGCTGCAGAGCTTGTACCCAGTATGGGCAAAACTCACTCCTGAAATGGTTGCGACTTCAACAACAATTGCCTTAAGTGAATTGCTACTTTCTGGCTGTACAACAGCAAGTGATCACCATTATTTATTTCCTAATGGTTTAGAAAATGCCATTGATATTCAAATAGAACAAGCACGTAAACTTGGTATAAGAGTCCATTTAACCCGTGGTTCTATGAGCTTAGGAGAGGATCAAGGAGGATTACCACCACGAACCACCATTCAAACTGATCAACAGATATTAGACGATAGCCAAAGGCTGATTAAAAGATACCATCAACATGAAGAGGGCGCGATGACCAGAATTGCATTGGCACCCTGTTCACCTTTTTCTGTTAGCGAAGAGTTAATGCGAGCCACAGGTGATTTAGCTGAAGAATTTGATGTCAGGCTTCACACTCACCTCGCAGAAACACACGACGAAACAGAGTTTTGCATAAAGATGTTTGGTGTGCGCCCAGTTGATTACCTTGAGCGAGTTGGCTGGTTAAATAATCGTACATGGTTAGCTCATGGTATTCACTTTAATGAACAAGAGATTTCTCGTTTGGGAGAGGCTGGGGTTGGAGTTTGTCATTGTCCTTCATCTAATATGTTGTTGGCATCAGGCCAATGTCCAACTTTAGCACTGGAAGCCGCTGGAAGCCCTGTTGGTTTAGGCGTTGATGGTTCGGCATCAAATGACGGTTCAAATATGATTGGTGAAGTTCGTCAAGCACTGTTACTGCAACGCTTGCGCTATGGAGCTTGTCAGATCACCCATCAGAAAGCATTTAATTGGGCAACTAAAGGCTCTGCAGCATGTTTAGGTCGTGATGACATTGGGGAAATTGCAGTCGGTAAACAAGCAGATATTGCTTTATTCAAACTTGATGAAATTCGCTTTGCCGGTTCAGGTTCCCCTGTCGCAGCCCTATTGCTTTGCGGCGCAACAAAAGCAGATAAAGTGATGGTGGCAGGTCAATGGCGAGTGTTGGACGGTAAAGTACTTGATTTGGATCTGAATCAACTGATGGCCCAGCAAATAGAGTTAGCAATGCAACTTGCAAAAAGCTAACCCATGACCCGATCAATAAATCTGGTGATGATTAAGCTGAGCTTTTAATCAATCTCGCTTAGTTTTCTCATCAAAAAGGCGGCATTTCAGTTGCTTTTTGTCATTTAATATAACCTCTTAAAAGATTCAACCATAAACGGTTAAGGTATTGGTTAACAAGTATTCTAGGCTAAATTATATCGTTTTACTTAGTCCTTATAAAACAGAACAATATATAGTGTAATGTTTTAGGAAAACATAAGTTCTATCCTTTAAGAACGACTAACCCATTAAGTTTTTTAATCTTTTAGGGTAGACTCAAGGTAATAACTGCTTGAGAGAATGTTTATGAGCCAGCGAACACTTCACACCTTATTCAAACCTAAATCAATTGCCATTATCGGCGCGTCAAATACTGAAAAGCATGCGGGTAATGTTGTGATGAAAAACCTGCTCGCTGGCGGCTTCTCTGGTCCAATAATGCCTGTCACGCCGAAATATGAGGCTGTCTTGGGTGTGCTTGCCTACCCGAATATTGAGAGTTTACCCTTAATTCCTGATCTCGCGATTATCTGCACTGCAGCCTCCCGTGTACCCAGCATAGTGGAAACTCTGGCACAATTTGGTTGTAAGGTAGCGATCATCATTGCCGCAGGCATGGGCGAGCAACTAAATGGCGAAGGTATCAGCTTACTTAGGGAGACCAAAAACAATGCAAGCCGCTATGGCATGAGGATCTTAGGGCCAAATAGCTTAGGCATGATGTTACCTAACCTAGGTCTTAATGCCAGCTTAGCGCATACGAGTGGCTTGCCGGGAAAAATTGCTTTCGTATCACAATCTGCTGCTATTTGTACCACGGTACTTGACTGGGCAAATAATAAAAGTATTGGTTTCTCCTCTTTTATCTCGTTAGGCGATGCTACCGATGTTGATTTTGATGAATTGCTGGATTATCTAGGTAGAGACGCAAACACCAACGCCATCTTGCTCTATGTGGACTCCATCAATGAGAAGCGCCATTTTCTTTCTGCAGCTAGAGCAGCAGCCAGAAACAAACCTATTCTAGTCATTAAATCCGGTCGAAGTATAGAAGGGTCTAATGCCGCTAAATTGCATACCGGAGGCTTGATGGGTAACGATGCAGTTTATGAAGCCGCATTTAGACGAGCAGGTATGTTAAGAGTCAATGATCTGGTTGAGCTCTTCGCAGCCGTTGAAACATTAGCCCATTCATCTCCTTTACTTGGTGAGCGTCTCGCTATCGTAAGTAATGGTGGTGGCCCAGCAGTATTAGCCTTAGATCAATTGATATTAGCAGGTGGTAAATCCACTGTTATAGATGACGATACCATTAACCAACTCGATAATCTGCTTCCCTCGACTTGGTCAAAGCAAAACCCGGTTGATATAGGCGGAGACTCAGATGCACAGCGCTATACTCAAACAGTCAAAATAATGATGGATAGCGGCGCGGCTGATGCCATTTTGGTATTGTATTCACCTTCAGCATTAGGAGACAGTGTCGAGATTGCCAGCTCTCTTGCTGAAATGATTGCGACTCATCCTAAACGAAGAAGTGTCAATATACTCACTAACTGGAGCGGAGAAGATTCAGCCTATTTAGCGCGTAAGCATTTTAATCATGCAGGGATCCCGACCTACAGGACTGCAGAAGGTGCCGTTGGGGCATTTATGCATATGGTTGAATATCGACGTAATCAAAAGTTACTTCAGGAGGTCCCACAATCAATACCCGACAATATCCCCACTAATGTAGAGCAAGCCCGAGGTCTTCTTGCTAAAGCATACGAAGCTGGCAAGCGAATTCTAGAGACACATGAATCCATTGATATTCTATCTGCATATGGCTTAAAAACCATAGACACTTATGTGGCGAACACCCCTGTAGAGGCGGTTAATATTGCTAACAAAATTGGTTATCCCGTTGCGATAAAAGTACAATCACCTGATATTCATCACAAATCTGATGTCCATGGCGTCATGCTAAATCTGAACAGTGAAGATGAAGTCAGCCAAGCTGCAGCAGCAATCAAATCTCGAGTTTTGGACATCAACCCTGATGCAGAAATAGAAGGGTTAATCGTTCAAAAAATGGCACTCACAGCCGGCGCGCAAGAGATCAGAGTCGCGGTGATAAATGATCCCGTATTTGGTCCAGCCATCTTACTCGGTGAAGGAGGTTCCGAATGGAACCCTGCTCGTGATGCTGTCGTCGCACTACCACCATTAAACATGACCTTAGCGCGCTATATGGTCATTCAAGCCCTAAAAACTCAAAAGTTAAAAGATAAACACTTACCTTTGGGGTTAGATATGAATGCGTTATGTATCATGCTCACGCAGATCTCTCATTTAGTGATAGATTGCCCAGAGATAGCCACACTGGATCTTAATCCTGTATTGTGTGCTGGCGCGAATATCACCCTCCTTGATATCAACATACAACTCCATGAAACCCAAATTGATAATCCTTTACGGCTTGCAATATCTCCCTACCCAAAAGAACTGGAACAAATAACAACACTAAAGAATGGCCGAGAGATCATGTTGAGACCTATTTTACCGGAAGATGAACCTAAACATCTTATATTCGATAATTCTTTGTCAGACGAAGACAGATACAAACGATATTTTGGTGTTCGATCTAAAATGACTCACGAAGAGATGGCCGTACTGACTCAAATTGATTATGCACGTGAAATGGCATTTATTGCGATTGCAAAAGATGATAATGGAGAAGATCTGACCTTAGGCGCCATCAGAGCCTCCATCGATCCAGACAATACTGAAGCGGAATTTGCTATGGCAGTGAGGAGCGATCATCAAGGTCTAGGATTAGGTAGGCTCTTACTCGAAAAATTAATCACCTATTACAAAAATAATGATACTCAGGTTTTGACTGGATTTACCATGTTTGAGAATCGCAGTATGGCAAATCTTGCCAAAGGATTAGGCTTTACCGTCACTTTTGATATGGAAGAGCGCCTTATCAAAATGGACATGCAGTTAAAGACAACAACACTATAAATGAAAATGTACCTTCGCCCTTTAAGAGGGCGAAGGTACATTTAAAATCGATACAGTAAGCAAGCGCTACTCAGCACGGCTACAATTTCTTCCTGATGATTTTGCACGATATAGAGCTTCATCAGCCCTAACAAAGTAACTTTCTCTATCATCGCTATTATGCAAGGTTGATACCCCGACAGAAACGGTGATCGAGCCAAGAGAATGCTTTTTCTCTTTGCCTATACTAAGTTTTCTATCAGCAATTTTTTTCCTTAACGACTCAGCAACCGTTAATGCTTCATCTAATTTGGTATTAGGCAATAAAACCACGAACTCTTCACCACCATACCTAGCAACAAAGTCGGTTCCCTTAACCGATTTTTTAAGTGCTGCAGCCACATACGCCAACACTTTATCGCCTACAAGATGTCCATGGGTATCATTAAACAATTTAAAATGGTCAATATCGACAACAAGCAAACTACTAGCACTTTGATTTTCGCTGTAATTCGTCAAGTGAAGCTGAATTTCATCTTCAAACGCTCGTCGATTAAACAAGGAAGTCAATTGATCTGTCTGCGCCACAACATTGAGGTTTTCCATTTCA